>JAPXRV010000151.1:0-5941 GCA_033813415.1 Opitutales bacterium
GCCTACAGGCCAGCGCCATGGCGATCATCACCCGCTGCTGCATTCCACCGCTCAATTGAAAGGGATAGTCGCCCAAGCGACTCTCCGGATCACGGATCCCAACCGCATCCAAGGCACGGATAACCTCCGACCGGATATCCCGGCAGGAAGGCTGATGAATCCTCACGGCTTCACCAAGCTGACGCCCGACCGGATAAGTCGGATGCAGGCAGGACGAGGGTTCTTGAAAAACATACGCGATTTGTCCACCCCTCAGAAGCCGGAGATCGGATCCCCGCATCTGAAGCACATCCTTCCCTTGATATAACACCCGGCCACTGACCTCACAGGATGGAGGCGATGGCAACAATCCCGCCAGAGCCATGGCCGTCACGCTCTTTCCACTTCCGCTCTCCCCCACAATCGCCACCGTCTCTCCGGCACACACATCAAAATGGATACCCCGCACCGCATCGTGAACATGATCCCGATCGCGGAAACGCACCTTCAGATCTTCAACCTTCAGCAACACTGCACCTTCTCCTGCCGGAACGCTCCGGTCCGCGTTGTCAACTGACACGCATTCACGAATGTCCATCGCGACCCCATTTTGCTGATTGTCAATCATTCCGATGCCTGATTTCTGGGTTGCCAATCCTGAAGCATACCCGTTAATGGATCCCTTTTATCGCGATGTCAACGGCTCTCAGGCCTGAGTCTGCACGGGACCGGTTGACGCACCATTTATCATCAAAGACCGAACATCATCCGAATATGATTTTGATCCTGGGATCCACCGGCTACGTGGGAGCCAAGTATGAGCAATACCTCAAGGGACGCGGAATCCCCTGTCGGGCAGTCTCGCGCAAAGAAGTCGACTACACCCAAGTCGGGCCCCTCACCGATCTGCTCAAAAACTCGCGGCCCGGATTTCTGATCAATGCCGCTGGCTACACAGGAAAACCGAACGTGGACGCCTGCGAAGTCAACAAGCTCGCGACCCTTCAGGGAAATGCTGTATTTCCGGGGGTCGTCCGCGAGGCATGTGAAAACACCGGCACTCCGTGGGGACATGTTTCCAGCGGGTGTATTTTCAGCGGTCGCAGATCGGACGGCAAGGGATTCACCGAGGAAGACACCCCGAACTTCTCATTCCGCACCAACAACTGCAGCTTCTACAGCGGAACCAAGGCTTTAGGGGAGGAAATTCTCTCCGGAGCAAAGGATTGTTATATCTGGAGGTTGAGGATTCCGTTCAACAATGAGAACAATCCAAGGAACTACCTCACAAAGCTCATGACCTACAAGACCCTGCTTGAGGCCGAAAACTCAATTTCCCATCTTGAGGAGTTTGTCGAGTCGACCTTTGCCTGTTGGGAAAAACGCATTCCTTTTGGCACCTATAACGTCACCAATCCCGGAGCGATCATGACCAGCGATGTGGTTCGCTGGATTCAGGAGGAAACGGCCCGGCGCGACAAGGAAGGACTGCCTTCTCCGTTTCCCCGATCATACGCGTTCTTCGACAACCTTGAGTCCTTCATGCAGATTGCCGCCAAGACGCCACGCTCCAACTGCGTGCTCGATACCACAAAGCTGACCCGGGCCGGCATCACCCTGACTCCAGTTGAGGAGGCGGTTCGCAAGGCCCTCCGCGAATGGCTCCCCTGATTCCTTCAGGCGACTGACCACCCCTTGCTGAGTTGTAACCCGCTTCAAATCCCGAACCCTTTCCCACCATGAAACTGCTTGTCACAGGAGGTGCCGGATTCATCGGCTCCAATTTCGTTCGTCACCTTCTTCGGAGCCAACCGGCCGGGACCATCACCCGACTGGTCAATCTGGATAAACTGACCTATGCTGGAAATCCCGAAAGCCTGCGTGACCTCGAAAACGACCCGCGCTATGTATTCGTGAAGGGAGACATCGGAGACACCGGCATTTGCACCCGTCTCTTCGAGGAGCACGCTTTCGATGCGGTGATCAACTTCGCCGCGGAGTCACACGTGGATCGCTCGATTGATTCGCCCGAACCGTTTTTTGAAACCAACGTGGTCGGGACGCTCCGCTTGCTGAACACGACGCTCAAATACTGGAGAAGCCTTGATGAAGGATCAAGAAATGCCTTCCGCTTCCTGCACGTGTCCACGGATGAAGTCTACGGATCTTTGAGTCCACAGGACCCGGCGTTCTCGGAGACCACTCCCTTTGCGCCCAACAGCCCTTACTCTGCATCCAAGGCTGCCAGCGACCACATTGTTCGCGCATACCACCACACCTACGGGCTTCCGGTGGTCACGACCAACTGCTCCAATAACTACGGACCTTATCAGTTTCCTGAAAAGCTCATCCCGCTGATGATCCTGAATGCCCTTGAAGGAAAATCCCTCCCCATATACGGCGACGGCATGAACATCCGGGACTGGCTCTATGTCGATGATCACTGCTCGGGTATCTGGACGGCACTGTCCAAAGGAAAACCTGGCGAAACCTACAACATCGGTGGGAAAAACGAACAGCCCAACATCGCGATTGTCGATACCATCTGCGATCTGCTGGACAAGAAGCAGCCGAGATCCGACGGGAAATCCTACAAATCGCAAAAGATTTATGTAAAGGATCGCCCGGGGCACGACAGGCGTTACGCCATCGACTGTTCAAAAATCGAGACTCAGCTTGGATGGGCACCTGCCGAGACATTCGAAACCGGTATCGAGAAAACCATCGATTGGTATCTTGCCAACCGGGAATGGTGCCAATCGATCACTGAAGGAAAATACCGCCGCGAAAGACTCGGCAACGCCTGAATAGCTCGCAATGTTGCTCCGGGTCGGTAGCATCCATCCACAAAAGCCATGCACACTCGAAAAGGAATTGTTTTGGCCGGAGGTTCCGGCACACGCCTCTACCCGATGACGGTCGCCATCTCCAAGCAGATGATGCCAGTCTACGACAAACCGATGATCTACTACCCGATCTCGGTGCTGATGCTCGCCGGCATCCGCGAGATCCTGATCATTTCCACGCCTCATGACTTGCCTGCATTTCAGAAGTTACTCGGAGACGGCAGCCACCTTGGGGTCCGGTTCTCGTATGAGGAACAGCCCAAACCCGAAGGGCTCGCCCAGGCATTCCTGATCGGAAAGAAATTCCTCAACGGAGCGCCAGCCGCTCTGATCCTGGGAGATAATCTCTTCTACGGGCAGGGATTCACCCAGTTTCTAAGGAAGGGTGACATTCAGACCGACGGCGCGACCATTTTCGGATACTATGTTGCAAATCCCACTGCCTACGGCGTCGTTGAGTTTGATTCGACTGGGAAGGCAATCTCAATTGAGGAAAAACCCCGCCAACCCAAGTCCAACTACGCGGTTCCCGGACTGTATTTCTACGACAGAAACGTCGTGGCCTATGCCGAAGCGCTCAAACCTTCTCCAAGGGGCGAACTCGAGATAACCGACCTCAACAAGGTCTACATGGACAAAGGAAACCTGCAAGTCGAGATCCTCGGCCGGGGGACGGCTTGGCTCGACACCGGAAACCCGCAGAGTCTCCTCGAAGCTGCCCAGTTTGTTCAAGCCATTCAGGGACGTCAGGGTCTCATGATCGCGTGCCTTGAGGAGATTGCCTATGCAAACAAATGGATTACCCGGGACGACTTGATGGAAAGGGCTCGGCTGCTGGGAAAGACTGACTACGCCAAATATCTCAACAATCTGGCCGAAAGCGGAACATCAACCCCCTCCATCCAATAGAGCTGCCGGGGAATTTCCCCGCCCGCGAATTCAACCAACACCGCGACTCAATGGAACGGCTTTCGATCATCACAGCACTCCACAACTGTGTCGATCTTACCCGTGTCTACATCGACAGTATTCTCGAAACGGTTGACCACCCAAACTGGGAACTGATTCTGGTCGACGACGCCAGCTCCGACTCAACTTCGGAGTTTCTGGATTCAGTTGCTTCCAGATTCACGGTCCTGCGCAACCCCGAAAACATGGGCTACGCACGCAGCAACAACCGTGGCGAGTCCGTGGCCACTGGTAGCATCCTTGCATTTCTCAACAACGACCTCACCCTTTCAAAAGGCTGGCTTGAACCGATGCTTGAGACGATTGAGAACGCCCCTCAAGCAGGTGCCGTCGGCAACATCCAGATCAATCCCGGATCAGGACTCATAGATCATGCCGGGGTCTTTTTCGGGCTGGATGGAATGCCAAGGCAGGCCAGAAAGAACAGGGCCGCCTTCCCCGCTACTCCGACAACAGAATGGAATGCGGTCACTGCAGCCTGCATGCTCATGAGACGTTCAGTCTTCATAGAGGCGGGCAGATTCGACGAGGCCTATCGCAACGGATTTGAGGATATCGACCTCTGCGTGAAGTTGCGAACCATGGGATTCCGGCACTACGTCTGCAACAACAGCCGGATCTACCATCACGTATCCCAATCCCCTGGACGCCACCGCCACAACTCCGCCAATGAAGTCCTCTTCCGGGATCGCTGGGCCAGTCTCACCTCCGGATGGGGACAGCGCGAGTGGCCGTCCGAATACCTCAAACGCTATGCCCGCCACTGGTGGAAACTGAACCTGAACAAAACGCTGCGGGCAATAGTGGCATTGACTTCCGACCGCGAACATAGACTCATCCACCGCCCATAAGTGCTTCGATCGCATTCCCATACATGTAGACATCCCATGGCCTCGCAAGCCCCCACAACAACATTAGGAAGCCCACACGGGTATATCGATAGAACTTGCCAAATCGGAGGGGGCTAGTCTTACCGGTGCTCAATCAAGCCATAGGGGACACCCGGAGGTTGCGGATCACACGCAGATCACCCCAGTCCGCCCCTTTCATTTTGGCGCTACCGGCCTTGCGTTGCTCCGGAAACCACTCCCCGTAGTCGGCTTGGAGTTGGTTGAGGAACTCCGCACTGCCCAAGGCCATACCATCCGTGAAATACCTTACCCGGCACCGTAGTGCCTCTGCCATCTCAAGTTTGCCACCACGCTTCATGACATGCTCAAGGCGTTCCGCACTCACCCTCCCGCGGTCTTTCCCAACCACGCCCTTGCTGTAGTAGCCTTTCCCGAATAGGCAGATCCGGTACGAACGGATCGTCTGCTTCCATTCCCTTCCAAAGTAGATCTGCTGGTAGCCATCCCGGGCCTGCTTCTGGCCTCCCATCGCCGCCGCATATCCACAGAATCGATACTCCGACGGATCCTCCACCAACTCCGCCCTTACCGGATTGAGGTCGATGTAAGCCGCCACCTTCGCCATCGCCTCAAGGCTCGGCTCTACGATCAGACTCTTGAAGCGGTCCGACCAGATGCTTCCCGTATTGCGGTGCCGGTGATTGTACCAGATCCCGAACCGCTGCTTCAGTTCACGCATGAACACCGACACATCACCCATGCGATTGCGCAAACGCTCCCTCCATTCCTGCGCCTCTTCTCCTCCCTGCTCAAACACCTCTCCAAGCCGTTCCGGACCAATCGCTCGCGGCCCCAGATGATCCCCTCCATACAGGATTCGGTGACGCCTCATCAGCTCAGCATCCGATACCTCCGGTTCATAACGCACCCGCACCAAAATGTGAAAATGGTTGCTCATCACACAATACGACAGCACATCCACCCCGCAAAAATCCGCCTGCCGCCTCATCAGCCGCACAAACATCTCCTTCTCCTCATCCCCAAACAAATACTGACGACAACTCGTCCGACTCAACAAGTGATATACGCCATCCATCCCACGCACCATCGCTCTGCGCGGCCTATTCCTCATCCTTGTCTTCTCCATACTATCCACCCTTACTCCCTTCCCTTTCCCATTTCAACTCTTTTTTCATCTATCAGCCTGTATGATAGGAATCACTCCGGCAGCTTTCTGCACCCATTCCCGTCCACTCAAGGAAGCGTCCAGCACCCGATCAACTCCGCATTTCAAAT
>JAPXRV010000152.1:0-5682 GCA_033813415.1 Opitutales bacterium
TGGCCGATGGCGTGCCGCGCTCGGCGTAGTAGGCATTCTTACCGGCCGCAACGTACATTTCGTTGAGATTCGCACAGGCTTCGATCGGGAACAGCACCAGTTGGAAAAACGCGGAGCTGTGGGACTCCGGAAGGTTGTCGTAGAGCATGCGGGCCTTTTCGGCCAATTGCCGGTATTCCCACACGATGCGGTCTCCCTCACGGAAGTTCCCGATGCTATAGGTTCCGGCGGTCAGCATTTCCGGGGTGCGACGGGCGTTATACTTTGTGTAGAGTGCGAGCATTTCGGCGATTTCCGCGGCGTGTTCGACTCCAAATTGTTGGGAGGCCCAATTCAGATAGTAGGTCGGAAGATCATCCGCCGCGATCGCATCGGGGTTCCATGCCAGATCGAGGAAGAAGCTCATGGGGAGCTCCATGGGCTTGATGTCCCCGACGTTCAGGATCCATAGGCTGCGGACACCCGCGTCGTAGGTGAGCTTCATCTGCTCCCATACGCGTTCAATCTGGGAGACGTTGAGCCAGCGGTAAGACACCGGCGCCCCGACATAATCCACATGGTAATACATGCCGTAGCCAGCGGGGTGATCCAGATCCTCCGGGTTGGGCAGGAGCCGGACATTTCCCCAGTTATCGTCACTGAGCAAAATCAGGATGTCATCATCCACCCGCATTCCCTGCTCGTAGTAGTCCTGCACTTCTTTGTAGAGCGCCCAGACCTGCGGTATTCCGGATGCGGGCTTACCTGTGACTTCGCTGAGGATGTCGCGCTGATCTGCGATGATCTTTTTCAACAGGGGAACCGCAGTCTCCTCGGACATCGCCTCGTCTCCATCCCCGCGCATGCCCACGGTGACGACGCTTTCGAAGTCGCCCATACGCTCTATGCCGCCCCGCCAAAACTTCTGAAGCGTTTCTTTGTTTGTGTTGTAGTTCCACGGGCCGCTTCCATACCGTTCCCACTCGTGGTGTGCCCGCATCATGGGCTCGTGGTGGCTGGTGGACATAACGATCCCGTATTCATCCGCGAGACGCGGATTGCCCGGATCATCATCGTTAAAGGCGACCGGGAGCCACATTGCTGGCCAGAGGTAGTTTCCCCGGCAGCGCAAAATCAGCTCGAATACATGGCCATAAAATTCCTGATTGAATGCTCCGAAATTCGCTTCGACCCACCGGCGGAGTGCCGGGGCCTCGTCGTTGATGAAGATCCCGCGGTATTTTACTTTCGGCTCACCGGAGGCAAAAACCCCGGACTGGATGTGGATTTCGTCGCGCTGCATCACCGGTGCGTCTGCCCAGAAATACCACGGCGAGACCCCAATTTGCCGGGAGATTTCGTAAACACCGTAGATTGTCCCCCGTTTGTCACTTCCGGCGATGACCAGCGCCCGATCCACCCCGGGAACGGGTTCGTCGATGGTGGCGATCACAAAAGATTCCCACTTTCCGGTCAGGCTGCTGCCATCAATTTTTCCCGAGGCGATCAACGCATCGATCAATGGATTCTTTCCGACTGTGCCGATGATCACCGGCGTTGTGGATGACGGTTGTTGGCCGGTGAGTTCAGGGATTTGACCCGTTACCCGTTCAATGTCCGATTGCAGGTCGCCGATGGCCCGGATAACCCCTTTGTGGTCGTTCACGTCATACCACAACGGAGACGCATTTCTGTCCGCAACCAGGGAGAACGCATCCGGCTCGCTGGCCGGCTCGACCATTAGCCGTTCCGGGATACTGTCGGTCAGGCTCGCCTGAATCAATGCCGGGCATAGGATGACTCCGGAGATCAGAGCGACTCCAATACAGAAAATTCTTTTTCGCATGGCTATGGAAGTGGGGTGAATGAGGGTGCCTGCTGTGAGCAGACCAAAAACCATCTCAATCGTTACACTAGCAGTGTTCACCGGATCTGCAAGCCTAACCGTACGGCTTGTTTTTCACTCTGTCCGTCAGGCTACCGCCAGGCCGCGCCGGACACGCTTCGTGAGACAAGAATTTCTCAATCCTGTGAATCTTGTCCAAAAAAGAGAAGAGGAACAGACAGGATGAACAAGATTAACAGGATAGCCATTGAATCCTAATCCATCCCCGGGCCTATTCTCCCTTTCGTGGGTTTAGTGTCGTTCGTGGTAAGGATTATTTATCTTCAAACCTGTGGCCCTTCGACTCCGCTCTGGGTATCGTGGTCCTCTCAGCGGACCTTAGTGAGCCCAACGGGCCAACGTTGTGGAAGAAAGAGTGTTCAGCATCGCTCGCGGTGCTCGCTATAAGCCCTTCGGGCCACATACGTTTTGCTGGCGCAAAACAGCAGATCTAGATGATCAGAGTATGTTGCCGAAGCGAAGCTGAGGCGTCTGTGCCCAGAGCCGCAGGCGAAGGGCGTAAGCCCGTCAGGGCGATGTTATAACCTCTTTGTGTTCAACATCGCTCGCAGTATTCTCTGGATGGACTTGATCATGAGCTTCGTCGAATGGCTCGTGCCTCGCCATAGGGTAATTGTGGAAGAAGAGGGTTAACCACGAACGGCACTAAAATCACGAAAAAAGAGAGGGCTTGCTGCAATGATCACAAAGGATGCAACCGGTCGAATGTCGAAAACATTCCCATATCCGTGTTCATCATCTTCATCCGTGGTTAATTCCCATTCCTTGCCCTTGGGTGGGTCTCCCTCTTTGTCAGGCTGCCGCCGGACACGCCGCGTGAGACAAGTATTTCTCAATCCTGTAGATCCTAGGTGTCTTGTCAGACAGGAGGAACAGAGTCCCTACACTTTCCGATTGTCAATCAGCCAACCCCTCTGCAACATTGATCACGTGAGCCAACCTCCCTCCTCGGGCAACGCTCCCGCCCCGTCGAAGTTCCGCACCATGTCGGTGAGCGAAATGTAGTCCTCCTGAGACTGCGAAAGAATGGCGATGGAAGTCTGTTGAACCTCGATAGTGCTTCGTTTGGTTTTGCTCATGGTGTTAGCATGATCGTTGTGGAGGTTTTTGAAGTCTTATCGGTGTTGGATTTCTGGCTGGCCATGGGAAGAGATGGGGTGATTGTTCCGACAGTCCCTGATTAAATGGCGCAGATGTATGGGACTCAATTCCAAACTATCCATGACAGGAGGCAAATGCACTGCGGATCACGAAAGCTCGTGGATTTCCACGGAGGATCGTGGGACCGTGGCGGGAATTTCCAGTGTAGGAAATCGCGAATCCATTTATTGTGAATCACATGCGTGATTTTGGTAAACTTTGGTACCGCTAATGCTAAACCAGTGCGACGAAAGCGTCCTGGGCGAAGCATCGTTCGATATCAACCAGACCGAAATACTGTGTGGGAGTCGAACCGTGTTTCTCCGGAGCACAATGGACGCAAGATAACCCATAATAGTAACGAATGAAACACAGCATTTTTTTGGGGCCGTTGATGGCCGCGATTTTACTTGCCCAAACGGTGTCCGGTGTCGGGCGCGTTCATGCTGGCCCGGCCGCGGATCACGCATGGTCACAGGTTGTTGGAACCTACGCTGCCGAAAAGTGGTATTGTTGTAGCAAAGGCGGTCCCATCCTTGCTGTGGATCTTGTCGATAAGAAACCTTTCGCGATGGAGGATGTGATTGATTTTTCCTGCGAGCCGGGAGTTCTTGCCTATGTGGACAAGGAGCGGAATTTGTGGGTCCAAACGTTGTGGGCGCAGATTGATGACGACTCCCGTGAGAATTCAACAACAAGGTATGCCGATGTGTTGTTTGCGAATATTAATTCGCCGATGGGACAGCCCGGTGAATTGATGATGAGGAATGTGGCTACGGTCGATTGTGCAAAAGATGCTGTGTGTTTCGTGACGAAATCCGGCGATCTGTATCGTAGAAACTACGCCTATATGCTTTCGGACGAACGTCTCTGGAAAGTGGCGGAAGGAGTGATTGATGCAAAGCTGTTGGATTCGGATTACGAGGGCTACGATTGCTTTTTGATTCTTTTCAGTGACGGAAGGCTGGAGAAACGGGATTATGGGAATGATGCGGCTAGTGAATTAGTCGATGAGCACCAAGGTATTGCCAGAAGCGAAAATACTTTTGTAATCAATGGGTATGAATTGATGGTGTTGGATGGGGGTACGTTAAGATTTTGCTACACCCACCACGATCGCAAGCTATCGAAGGATATCGCGACCAATGTGCGTCGGATTCTCGATTTGGACGGCTCAATCGCAATTTACGAAAATAGAGACAACACGGTTTCGGTAGTGCATATGTCGCCCGAATATAGCGATTTGGAAGATGGTAGTAGCACTTTGGATTGGGACCTCGAATTTGTCCCAGTTTCCCTTGAGGGGAGTGGCGTTTTGAAAGGTGCCGGACTCATTGGGGATCTAGCTTACCGCGATCCCGACGAGGTTCTGTATCTGAGGGAAGATGGAGTACTACGGATGTATTCCATCAAGACCGGCATAAGCCAGATCGTTGCAAATCGGGTCGTCCAGTATGCGGATGACGCCTTTGTGAAGCAATACTCGGGAAATCCGGTTTACCGGTATCGAAACAAATCGACCGGAAGCTGGATTTTTACGGTCTCTGAGAGTGAGGCTTCCCATCTGGAGGGTTCCGGTGAGTGGGAGTGGGAATGCTTCTCCCATGGCGTGCCGCTGGAATCCGATGGCGGGAATCCCGTCCACCGCTTGTTCAACAAGATTTCAGGAGCGCATTTCTACACGATGAGTGAGACGGAGAAGAATGCGGTGCTTGAGAAGTCTGCGGGTATATTTGAGTATGAGGGGATTGCCTTTCATGCCTTCGGGTATCAGGCGCAGGGCACGCAGCCCGTCTACCGCTTCTACGCGCCCAAGACAGCTTCCCATTTCTTCACGATCAGCGAGGAGGAGAAAAACTGGATCGTGGCCAATGTGCCGGCATCCGACCTCAAGTATGAGGGGGTCGCTTGGTATGCCTGGCCTTGGTGAGCGACGGTTGGGCTCATGGCTAACGCTTTGAATCGAGTCTTTCGAGCGGTGGGCCGCTGATTATTCCGTCGGGACCCAAAATATGGGATAATATTGTGTTAAACCCACAAGATCTTGTGGGATCGCTATTGACATGATGCGTGTGTGGGTGTTGTATTTTCATCACACAAACCCATTGATTTGGATCTTGTTGGAATGATAAGGACGCCTGAATTGGGATAGATCCGGTTAAAGGTGACATAGCGGAGTCTACCTGTTGGAACTATCCTGATTCAGGCGCTTTCGTGTACGGAAGCAGTCACTTGGGAAAGGCTTGTTTGACAAGTATTGGAATCGTGGCTTTGAATAGGTGCATGCGAAGGGTATCCATGGAGTTGTTCGGGACGCTGGAGTTCATCGGAGATCCGGTGAACGCATTCTGTCCCGATGCCGTCCAATCGGTTGCTTTCGGCTTCGTTGGGGTGGAACATGCATGGTCCATGCCTGAATGTGGCTGATTTCCGCATCATCTGTCATGAAAGCATTCTCGATATTGAACAAGTGGGCTATCGGAGTTTTGAGCGGGGTGTTTGCCCTGTTGCCGTTCGCGCTCGAGGCGGATACGATTTACTTGAGGGATGGTCAGGTGATTCAGGATGTCCAGAATCTGAGAGAGTTTGAGGCCATATTCATGTATGACTCCGGCGGACGTTCGGTGACCCTTTCGAAGGACCGTGTCCAGAACTGT
>JAPXRV010000153.1:0-5635 GCA_033813415.1 Opitutales bacterium
GTGGAAACCCGCTCAATTCCCGATCCCGAAGGAGGGGTCCATCCGGGGGTGCCGACTGTCGCCGGATCCGGGGTGGCCTTGTGGGCGATGGATGCCGCGGCCCGGGCTTGTGTGGCGGGAGAGTGTTGTGCGGTTGCTACGGCCCCTGTGAGCAAGCATTGGATGCGCCAGGCGGGCATGATGACTCCAGGTCAAACTGAGTTTTTCGCGAATGCATGGGGAGGGGTTCCCACCATGGCGTTTATTGCAGCGGAGATGAGGGTTGCACTTGTCACATGGCATGTTCCGTTGAGGGATTTGTGGCTGCACTTGACCGCAGATGCGATCCAAAGGACCGTGCGTGATCTGGTGAGCGTCCTCCACCGGTTGGGGATTTCGAGACCCCGGGTTGCCGTGTGCGGCTTGAATCCTCATGCAGGTGAGCAGGGACAGATGGGAGACGAGGAACTGGTATTGATCCAGCCTGCGCTGAAGGCTATGGGCGATTTGCAGGCTGACTTGTCCGATTGCCTTCCATCGGACACCGTGTTTTTCCGGCATCGCAGGGGTGATTTTGACGGTGTCGTGGCTTTGTATCACGATCAGGGGCTGGCTCCACTGAAGACCGTTGCTTTTGACGAAGCCGTAAACACGAGCCTCGGCCTGCCGTTCGTGCGGACCAGTCCGGATCACGGTACCGGATTTGATATCGCCGGTAAGGGTCGTGCGAGTGCCAGGAGCATGGAAGCCGCCATCCGCTTGGCCATGCAGCTTAGCGTGCGCTAGAGATTGGCTGGAGTGTTCGGATCGGATCAATCGATGGGAAATGATCGTTTGCCGCTGTTCCGCATCTGAAGCGATTCATAAGTATCTCAGAAGGGCGGAGACCCGACGACAGGAAGATGCTGATTCAGTCATAGCTCGCGAGCCCAGTACCCGGATGACAGATTGAGATCATTCGGTGATGGGTTGATCAGGGATTGGTGAAAAAGGATGAGTCCTTCGGTGAGATGGCTTGGGAACGAAGGGTCTCTGATAATTTCCTGAGTCACTGGAACGATTTTTGCGCCTGTGGCAAACAGGGCGTATTCGGGAAAGGGTCCTTGGGTGGCTATCCACACCGGGCTTTCCGGGTGATTCCGGACAGCATCGATCATGTTGCGCAATGGTCCGTCGAAATGGGGCTGATTGGCCGTTATCTGTGATATGCGATCCATATGGAAAATGGATGGGAACTGATCATATGGAAGGAAGTTCCGGTTTCGGCGCCAGGCGAAGGCGCTTAGGCTGGAGAGAAGAATAATGCCCGCTATGGCAACAGCGAGAATCCTGTTCCGGCCAATGGTGAATGGCGATGTCACGATCGGAGACAATGCCGCGAATAAAACGGCCGCCGAAATGAATGCCCTGCCTCTCCAGGGATCATACTGAGCAAGATAAGATTGAGTGACGTAGAAAACCACAATCGAGATGGAGATGGGCAAATACCGCTCCCGATACTTAGGAAGAAATGACATCACGAATGATGGAATGAGAATCAGAATGCTGATGAACCCATACCATGCCCGGTCTTCATGGGAATCCGGGCCAACAGCTGTGTAGGGTCTTCGACAAAGCTCAGGATTGTAGAGGTCCAGCCCCAGTTGTTCGAAAGGGAGCGCAAGCATGCGCTGAATCCTTCGACCAGCAACGACTATCGGTCGCAGACGGGGGAGTCCGTCTGTGCTGGTGCTTCGGATGGAGTATCGTGCAAGATTTTTGGACCCATGGAACAGAATGGACGGAACAGATTCGTTGAGAATAGTATGTTCTGATGCAACTGATGAGGGACCCAGGGGGTGACCATATCGCTGATAGTTATCCCAATAGCCGCTTGTGAACACGGTTACGAACAATAGAACCGGAAGAACGCAAAAGTGAATCAGCTTTTTCCAGATGCGTCTTCGATGAATGAGAAGAACAAGCAGAGTCAGACTGCTTGGGACAAATGTAACGACATTTGCCTTGATTCCAATTGCCACTGAAATCGACAGGGATGCAAGTATTGCATATAATAGAGTGGGCTTGTTTACCCATTGTAGGATGAAAAACAGGCAGACTGCGAAATAAGATGCGATGAGTAGATCATTCTGAGGAGTCGACATCTGTAGCATGACGTTCGTGCAGGATACGAATACGACACCGGCTACTACGGAAGAAACCAGAGAGGCTCCAATTGACAGAGCGATTCCGGTTACAGCAACTGCGGCGATTATTCCGGCAGTAAACTGAACCAGTTGGAACACCGGTTCGAGAGGCAACACTGAATGCCAGGCAATGTTGAGGATGGCACTGTATCTGGGATGAATCGTTTGATATATGAAGTTGGATTCGTATGAAGAAAGGGATTCGTTTTGAAGGTAATGGAAGACCCGTGGAAGATGGTAAGTAATCGCATCCGTGTTGTGGGGAGGGAGAACAAGCGCGGACACTAATGATGCGAATACTATTACAGCGAGGTTGATGAACAGAATTCTGGTGAACGCATTGGCGCGCAGATCAGGTGAACCGTATCTTGATTCCTTCTTGCTTGCCCGTTGCTTTTTTCGGAGATCCTTGATCAAAGGAAAGAAAAACCCTAATCCCGGAATCAAGCAAAGCATCCATAGGCTGCGGTTGCCAATTTGATTGAATCGATCAAGCAAGATACCCCAGAATAGGGTCCATGTCGACAATACGACATACAAGGCAAGGATTTTTGAAATCATCAGGATTGAATTGAGCGGGTTCTTCTACCCCTGAGGGAACGAAACGTTCCACGGGGAGTACCGTGAATTATTGTCAGGAGTTCGTTAGTCCTATTGGTCAAACTAAGCTGTAGATGTAGCCAAGCGTCATCAGCACGAAGAAAGCCAGCCCCGTCCAGCTCACGACGCGCAGCCATAGGCCGGGCCTTTGTTCGGCGGGAACGTGATCCGAGCGCATGACTTTGAAATTGATCCAGGCGAGAATTGGCGATGTCACGAATGAGATGACTGCTGCGAAAGTAAGGAGCTGAATCAGGTTCTTGATCAGAAACTGAACGATAAGAGCAGAAGCAAGCACAGATATCAGAATCCAGATACGGTGGATCGAATGAAAACGTTTTTCGGAAAGGTTTCCCAGCAGCGAGCAACAAGCGGCAAGCGACCGCGGGTAGCCGTCCACGCAGGTGAGCGTGGTGCTGAACATCGTGACGAATGCCGCCGTCAGGATGATGGGTCTTGACCATTCTCCGATGTGGCCGGCATAGAGGTTCACCAATTGTTTTGAGAAGGCGAGACCACTGTCCGAAAAACGTTCGCCGGTTCCGTGCATGATGAGTGCCCCGAGTGCAACAAACAAAACGGCCAGAAAAACCGCAATTCCGTATCCCAGGAAGAAGTCAATTCTGGTTTCTTGAATTGAAGCCCGGTGCCCTGTCTGTTTTTGCCGGCTGAACATCCACAAAGATGACCAGGCGGAGAGGTCAACGGGTGCGGGCATCCAACCCAAAAGACTAATGAGGAAAGCGAAAGATGCCCAGGTGTATGGGCTTGCAGGTGTGAAATCCGGAAGGGGTTGCACTGGCTTTTTCAGTGCGAGCCCGACAGCAATAATAGTCGAGAAAGTGAGGATTAGAATGACCGCTTTTGATACTCCATCCAACACGCGATAGTGCCCGAGAATAATGAGCAGAGTGCACACCAGCAGGATTAGTATCGTTAGAATCGGGATCGACACTCCGGATATTCCGTAACCAGACAGAAGCGCGCCTGAAATCATCGCGACTCCTGCGATGTTGATTGTCCCGGTGAGAATGTTGATCGCGAGGAATATCCATACGTAGATCCGGCCTTGTCTCATATATCCCGCGAGCAGGCTTTCCCCGGTGGCAGCGGTGTAGGTCTGGCCATATAGAAAGAACGGATATTTCAGGAGATTTGCCAACAGGATCAGCCCTACCAGACTCCAGCCGTAGTCCGCTCCTGCGCGGGTCGACCATACTAGGTGTGAACCTCCGACCGCTGCACAGGCAACAAGAATTCCGGGTCCGAGGGTCTTGAGTATATCCCGGATGGAACTTCCGGATTCGTCGCGGCAGAGATCAGCTTTTTTGGGGGGCATGGCGGACGGTAATGAATCTCAAATCAGGCTAGGATGCCACGCATGGTAGGCAATCCGAAACTGAGAATGACCAAAGGCGGCCATAGCGTTTCGATTTGGATTGATCGTGAAAGTATTCGCATTTGATATGCCTGATACTCCAGTCAGTTTTTCTTCTGGCTTAATGCTTCCCCAGTCGTGCTTGGTTTTCCTTATGCGGATACTGTTATCTGTGATGCTGTTCATAAGTGGTTTGTTCTCGGGTCTGAGGGCAGAGCGTTATGAAGTGGCATCTCCATCCGGGCAAGTGACAGTTCGAATAGAGGTTGAGTCAAAGCTGCATTGGTCGGTGTTGTGGGAAGGAAAGCAGGTTTTCGATTCCAGTGAGATCCGGTTGGAAGTCGACAGTTGTTGGGTCCCGGACACATCATCCGGAACCCAATCCGTGTGGTCGGCGCAGGTTGATGATTGGGTCGAGCCTGACATTCCGGTCAAACGGAACCGGATCAGGGACAATCATCGGAGTCTATTGTTGCGTTTTCCCGGTGGGGTTTCGGTTGAGTTCCGCGCCTATGACAATGGAGGGGCTTATCGCTTTTTGTTGGATCGCGCCGGTGAGGTCAGGATTGACAGGGAACGGTTCGAGCTGCGTCTCCCGAAAGGCTCCTCGATATGGTTTCCGGAAGAGGAAAGCATGGTGTCTCACAATGAACGGTTCTTCGATCGGATGTCGTGGGATGGCATTGTTCCTGGCAGGTATTGTTCATTACCTGTGCTTGTCGAGACTCCGGATGGGGTGAAGCTGTGGTACTCGGAATCCGACTTGTTTGACTATCCGGCCATGTATTTGGAGAAGGGCGAGGATGGCGGATTGAACGGTAAGCATTCGCGATACGTGATCCAGGCGGTTCCGAGAGAAGGAGACAGCGGGGATAGGAATGAAGTAATCGTGGAGGAGGCTCCTTATATTGCGCTGACTTCCGGGAGACGGGCTTTCCCTTGGCGGGTTTGTGTGGTGGGAGCGCTCGACACGGTGCTTCCCGAAAGCGATCTTGTCTACTTGCTCGCTGCACCGTCCAATGCCCGGGATGTGTCCTGGGTGAAGCCTGGCCGGGCGGTTTGGGACTGGTATCATGCGAACAACTTGTTCGGGGTGGATTTCGAGGCGGGGATCAATACGGAGACCTACATGCATGGGATCGATTTTGCGGCTGAACATGGCCTCGAGTACGTGATTCTTGACGAAGGCTGGTCGGTTTCTCCCACCGAGCTATTTCAGCCGTCTCCGACGGTCGATCTTTCAGCGATTGTCTCCTATGCAAAGACGAAGGGAGTCGGCGTCATCCTCTGGTGCCTGTGGAAGCCTGTTGCCGGGGACATGGAGCGCTTGTTTGACCTCTACCGCAGGTGGGGGATTGCCGGGGTTAAGATCGATTTTATGCAACGTTCGGATCAGGCCATGGTCAACTTCTACAATCAGGTGGCGGAGTGTGCATTTCGAAATCATTTGTTGGTGGATTTCCATGGTAGTTTTAAACCAACGGGTTTGATC
>JAPXRV010000154.1:0-5588 GCA_033813415.1 Opitutales bacterium
ACGAGCTTTATTCCCATTCTCGGAAAGAGGCAATGCGCCCACCCCACCTTCATATACAAATTTCACGCCCACCTGTCCAAGCAACCGATACCACATCATCTGGTGAAACCGTTCAAAGGCAAAATAGCCAGCAAAAAACCCTACCCGTTCTGGGACTGCCTGCACAAGACCAACGTTCATCCTTTCTGAAATTGCCCAATCTGAAATCATCCGCGCCCTTTCATCTATGGCGGACAACGTTGTGGTGGAGGGAACTCCCGGTTTTGCCACGAACCACAGGAAACCGGGCAATTCCGCGACAACGGATGACTACGCCATTCCCATCCTGTTAATCCTGTCTACCATTCTTCTCCATTTTTATTCGGGAAGGAATCACAGGATCTACAGGATTGAAGAAGGACGTTCTCTCACAAAGGCGCCAAGCTCACAAAGGAAGGATCAACATGGAAATGCATTCCCATCCGTGTCTATCAGTGTGCATTCCCCCGTCGCGCTTCGAGCCATGGAGGACACTCACGACGCAAAGCCGCCAAGGGCGGAAGCATTCAAGAATCTTCACCACGAAGGGCACAAAGAGCACGAAGCGTGGAAAATGGGATTTTCAATCTGCTTAAATCTGCGGGCCTCCTATTCTCTGTGTTCTCTGTGATCTCTGTGGCCAAATCCTCTTTTTCGTGGTTTTGGTGTCGTTCGTGGTTAAACCCTCTTCTCTGTGTTCTCTGTGCGCTCTGTGGTTAAACCCTCTTACAACCTTGTGGCGAGGCGCAGGCCGATGCCATTCGACGAAGCTCATCCAACGAGCACAGCGAGCGGTGTAATAACACTCTTCCATTCAACAACGTTCGGCCGGATGGGCTCACTAAGATCCGCTCCGCAAAAAAGTAGCGAAAGAAAATGCATGTCGCTCCCAAAAAGTAGAATTGATTTGCAGAAAAGCCAGCTAGTGGGCACATTTGAAGCATGCCAACTGTCCTGCGAATCGGCCCCTACCGATTTCTTTTTTACGCATCGGACGGTGACGAGCCCATTCACATTCATGTCCGCCGTGACGACAATATGGCCAAATTTTGGATCAGACCTGCCCGTTTGGCGGGAAACATTGGTTTCTCAGCCAAGGAGTTGCGGGAAATTGGAAAACTGGTAGAAGACAACCAAGCAGACATTGAAAGGAAGTGGAATGAATTCTTTAGCCGTAGTTGAACGTGAGGCCGCAGCCTCATCCGTTGAGGTAACAGAAGATGAATTGATTGTCTCTTTGGTTGATGGTCGTCGAATCTCGGTTCCGTTGGCGTGGTATCCCCGACTCTCCCTTGCGACACCAGAGGAAAGAAACTCCTATGAATTGATAGGAAGGGGCACTGGGATTCATTGGCCATTGATTGATGAAGATCTCTCGGTTTCCGGAATTCTCAGGGGTAATCCATCATACGAATCGGAGAAGTCTCTACAAAACTGGCTCAAAGGAAGAGGTTCGGCCAAGCCCTGATAGAGGATAGCCAATTGCCAATCAATTGAGGGCTCATACCGGTTCTCCAAATCTGCGCTGCGGACTACCGCTTCTTCCCCTGTGTTCTCTGTGCGCTCTGTGGTTAAACCCTCTTTTTGTGATCTCTGTGGCTCAGGCATCTTCTTTCTTTGAGTCCCTGTGGTGGATAGAACTCTAATTCAACCACGAAAAACACGAACCACACGAAACGGTGATCCAGTGCCGTGACGGGGGGCGCCTACCCCATACCCATCCTGTTCATCCTGTCGATTCTCTTCGTAGTTTTGGGCAGGATTCACAGGAATGGGAGAGCCCCCCTCCGGAGGGGCGGGCTATTGAAAAGCAGGACACGCAACCATAGCCAGCGGGAATGGGAATCAGGGGGACTCGGTGTAGGAGTCGCTGGGGAAGCTGAAATCAAGACCATCTCCGGTTTCAGGGATCAGGTCCTCATCCGGGTCGCCAGTCCGGTTCACCGTGATGGTGATCGCCTTGGCCTCGGTTTCGACATCGTCATCGTCGATCGCGATCGCACTGATTTCATAATTACCGCGAACCGGCGGAATGAAAGAGAAGCGGTATGGGGGACGGGTGGCGTCATCGCCGACCTGGATTCCGTCCACCAACAAAGCGACAGTTTCCACGAATCCATCCGAATCACTTGCGACAACATCGATCCATATCTTCTTGCCTTCAGCAAAGTATGATTTGTTCAAAGGCGATGACACTCTGACGCGGGGGGCTTTGGTTTCCTTCGGCTCAACCTGGATCGTCAAAGGGGAAGATGTTGTTTCGTTGCCGTAGTTGTCCCTGGCGATGGCAACGATGGAGAAAGAGGTCACATCCGTGTCGGTATCGAGGGTAGCCTGATAAGGCGGTTTCTCATGCATCGACAACAAAGACCCATTGGCCACAATTTTGACCCACTGGATCATGCCGTCTTTGTCCTTTGCATCGGCCAGAATGAACACCTTCTCACCATGCCGGATCACGGCGTCCGCGAACGGATGAAGAATTTCGACGGTTGGCGCCTCACCTGGATCCACGACTAAACCACCTTCAGTGTTGGTGTAGCGGTTTCCATCCGCATCCAGAAATGTCTGGGTATTATCCTTGGTCTCGTCATCTCCAACCTTGACATCCGGAGGGGCCAGATTGCGATTCCGGGTCAGGAACCCTTTATTGGAAGCCGTGATCACGGTGCCATTCTGGCGTGCAAAGCGCCGCTCCGTTTTTGAGCCTCCCTCAAAGGTCAGCCACTCCCCGAGATCATGCGAGTAGAACACCGGGTATAGATCCGATGAAGTGAACCACCACCCCAACGACTCCGACCAAAGCCGGACATCCGAGGTATCTTCGGCATCCACATACAGCCAACCGTGGTCAGAATGGTAGATCCATGGAAAGTGATCGTCAGTGATGTATCCCAGCCAATCCACCAGAGTCCAGCCATCATTGTTCTTCACGGCGTCCGGCCAGAGATGATTCGGAAGGTAGTTGGTCCCTTTGAGATCGATCGTATATTGAAGCTTTTCGGAACCCTCGGATGTCACAGAAGTAACTTGAACTTCCTGCCTGACCATTCCCACATCCACCACATACCAGTTGGAGGAAAACTCCGTGCTCTCAGCGGTTATCTCCTCAAGATCCTCGTCCGAAGCGAGCTTCATGCGTTTCTCCACGTTAATCTTAAGTGCTTCAAAGGTTCCATTCGGTATCGTTACGGTCTCAAAGCCGACCGGGTCGAGATGATAGGAGACCAACCCGTACGAACCGGATCCCCCCGAAAGCTTCGCCTTGTATTTGTAGGGCTTCCCGACTTCAAAATCCGATGGTAAAAGACGGGCCGAACGCTCGAACTCATAGGTTTTGCCATCATTCTCCTCCCGGAAAACGCGCCACCCATTCTCCACAGTCTGGTAATAGCGCCGGTTGAGGTAGGCGATTTCATCCAGTTTGTCGGACAAAGAAGGCACCACCTTCTGAGTCGTGCGGAAAGTCCGTTTCCCTTTCACATAGACGGTGGAATCAATCTCCGTGCGGAGAAGCACCGGGGTCTCCACGGTATCAGTCTTGAGCACACCGGTGTAGCTCCAATGATCCTTATTGTTCATTGGCATCCATTGGGACGTCTGGGCGGCAAGTGGCAGAGCAACCAGAACCGACAAAACGAGCATCCGGGATGCGGATCGAAAGTGAGAAAGGTTCAGCATCATCAATCAGTAGGGTTTAGAGGTGAAAACAAATTGGTCCACATAGCCGGATAACGCAATTCGAAATCCTTGCACAACTGGCCAGCACATAAGGCTTAAACTGGAAAATACCCATCACGCGGAGACCTCCGTACTTGGTTTTCGAATCCGTTTGGGCGGTGGCGGCAGGTTCTCAGGCCTGGGCACACGTCTGGGCATCACACCCGGGGGAACAGCCTGCGATCCGGACGGGGGAGAAAAGGAAGGTGCCCGCCGGACCTGCGGAGCATTCGGGCGGCCGGAAACCGCGTTTGAGCGGGGAAGCACCTGATTTTGCGCGAGAGTGGCCTTTTGCCTCAACTTGAGCCGACCCTGCTTACCCTGATAGTCGACGACCAGCACCTGCTCGTCCTCATAGTAATCCAGAAGTTTCACCCCGTAGAGCGCATCATCCTTGAGCATCCATTTCTTCTGATTCACCTCCCGGAAATTCAGACTGAAACGGCGCTCCACTCCCAAAATATAGGAACCAACAAACTCGACGACATCCTCCAGTCCCTTGAGGTCGACCGTCACCCGTTCGGGCTGCACATCAATCGCACCAGCGGACTTGAATGGACTCCGCTCGATCAAGCTGTCAAAGGCCCATGAAGGCGAAACCCATCCCATCACCAGCAAGCCGGCCAGAGCCAACCGTGCAGCGGCACCCTTCAAAGCCCCGAAAGCAACCCGAAGTTCGCTGGATTGGCGTGCAGACATCAGCCTTTGCCGGATCACATTCCGGCCCTGCAACAAGCATTTACTGACAGAATCCCCTGACATACGCTACCTCAGTGTAAGCCGGGTTCTCACCAGCGCCGGTGGACTCCACCACCCCTTCGCACGGGCATCGGCCCCTCGACCGGCTTTGCTTCATCGCCAGCATCTTCATCCATGAATTCCGGAGCCACTGGTTCAACCCCCAAGACCTGGTCGACGTTCGTGCGTGTCTTGTCATCCAAGCCCGAGTAGATCACGGCTCCAGCCCGCTCAGCATCACCCGCCTGAATGAAGACAGTGGGCTTGATGAAGATGATCAATTCGCGTGTCGTCTGGGTTTTGCGGTCACTGGAGAAAAGCAATCGACCCACAACCGGAATGCTGCCGAAAAAGCCCATTTTTCCTTCGGAATCACGCATGGTCTTCTCCTGAAGTCCACCGAGAACGACCACCTCGCCACTTGAGACACTCACAAACGAAGTCGCCTCACGCTTTCCGATAACCGGCTGACTATTGCCATCGATGGTCACCTCATCCACCACATTTTCGACCGTCTGCTGGATTTCCATCTGGACCATGCCATTCGAGCCGATCAACGGCTTCACCTTCAATTGCACCCCGATGTCCTTGAACTGGACTTGGCTGCGCGTGCTGAGACCCGTCGAGTCCGTGTTTGAAGAAGTGATCACCGGACGCGACTCGCCGGCATTGATCACCGCTTCGCGGTTATGGGTCGTAACAAGCGTGGGAGCGGAGATCACGCGCACATTCGAATCCTTGCGGGCAGTGTCAAAAACCGTTGCCAAGGTAAAGTCCCTTATGGTCAAAGAACGCAGGATCACATCCGTCAGCGAACCCTCGAAGCGAATCGGCAAATCAGAGTTCTCATTTACCTTGAAAGTGATTTCATCATTCTCGTCATACGACACACCGAAACGCTCGATCCCCCGACTATTCTCATTGGTCAACGTAACCTCGGTGATCACCACATCGATCCGAACCTGAGGAAGGAGGACGTCGAGATTTGCAATAATCTCCTTGACCGAGCGAACATCCGGACGCGTGCCATAGGCGAGGACCGCGTTGCTACGCTCATCCGCCACCACCGTCACATACGGGCTGAACTGCAAGGTCCCGGACCCGTCTGAAAC
>JAPXRV010000155.1:0-5546 GCA_033813415.1 Opitutales bacterium
GAGACAGCATCCCTACCCACAACATCCAAGGCAGGGCGAGGTGTCCTCACCGAGCCGCTTCTTCTCCCCTTTCGTGCTTTTGGTGCCTTTCGTGGTTAAGCATCTTCCTATCCATCTTCCCTCCGCGCCCTTGCGGCTTGACGGCTTGAGTGCAGACGCTGCATGCAGCGTCAAACGGGCAAGAGAACCTCTTCTCCAATCCTGTGGATCCTGTTAATCCTCTCCAAAATAAGAGGCAATCTTTCCACCACGAAGGACTCGAAGAGCACGAAGAAATTCCAGCAGCTCTGTGTTCTATGTGACCTTTGTGGCAAACAACCTTTTTTTTTCGATTCGACAATCCGGAAAACGGAAATCTCACGGGTTCCGCTACGCGAAGAATCTCCCTATTCATCCTCCCTCTGCGTCTTTGCGGCTTTGCGTGAGAACCTCTTCTTCTTCAATCCTGTGGATCCTGTTAATCCTGTCCTAAAATGAATTCTTCTCACCACGTCGTGCCCCGCCACACGGAGGAATGCTTACGGCGTCAGAATTTCGATATCCGGGGCCGCATGCTGAAAGTGTGACGGGTTGCGGGTCACGATTTGTGCCGCTTTTTTCCGGCGGGCAAAGGTTGCATGCAAAGAATCGTAGATTCCCCCACCCATAATCCCCCTGCTGCGCGCTTCTCGAATTGCTGTTTCGTAATCCGTCAGCGCCAATGCCTCCACTGCCACGGAATCCTGCAGGCTCAACGTCAGCTCGGTTGCCACATCAGTCGGTACCTTATAGAATCCGGTGAGCGTGGCGAATGTTTCCGCCAGGGCGTGGGCATTCGTGAAGGGGTGCATGGATTCTTCAATGGCAGCGAGGCAAACCTCGTGTTCGGGGTGCGACTCCAACACGGCTCCCACCATGATTCCAGTATCCAGGAAAGTCATCGGGTGTAATGGCGGGATTGTTCAACAGCCTCCTCAATCGGTGTGGCTGGCACGGCACCCGTCCAGACCTTGAGTTTGCCACGTTTGACGATAGACCCGAAGGTGTTGGCTTCCATTTCCAAGACGATGCGCCCCGGCGTCGCCGACACGATCAGTTTTTGTCTCCGGGGAATACCGGCAGCCCTCCGCAGTTCCCTCGAAAGTACGATCCGGTTCGAAGCGTCAAGTGCAACCGTAGTTTTCATGGCATGACTATGTCACGATCATGGCGCGTTTGCAAGCTTTGCCATTGCTTCAACTATTTCAACGCCACAGAGGGCTCGAAGAGCACGAAGGAAGATCCGCCATCTTTTCCAACCTTCGTGTGCTTTGTGCTTTGTGCCTAAGATTCTTCTTCAAACCTGTTGCCCCTCGACTCAGCTCTGGGCCTCGTCGTACGCGCAGCGGATCTTAGTGAGCCGCAAGCGAACGTTGTTCAAAAAACAGAATTTTACATCGCTTCGCTATAAGCCCTTCGGGCCACATACGTTTTGCTAACGCAAAACAACAGACTGATGATATGAATAATATGTGGCCGAAGCGAAGCTGAGGCGTCTGTGCCCCGAGCCGCAGGCGAGGGGCGTAAGCCCGCAGGGCGATGTTAAATCCTTTTTTGCATTCAACATCGCTCAACCGTTCCGGTTTCGCTGGATGGTCTTGATCATGAGCTTTGTCGAATGGACTTCGCTCACCACGATGGCTTCGGCCTTGCCACAAGGTTTCTATATCCATCTTCCCTTTGCGGCTTTGCGGCTTTGCGTGAGAACCTCTTCTTCTTCAATCCTGTGGATCCTGTTTATACTGTCCGAAAACAGTTCTCTCAACCACAGAAGGACCGGGAAAAAGAAAAGGCTACAAGGGGCGAGCCTCGTAGCCTCAGGGGGTGAGCCCATATCGGGTGAGGCTCAATCCTCACAGGCTCCTCATGATCAGGAAGTATCGGCATTGAGACCACTTCCTACCCGAAACGAGACACGCCGAAGCGCATCTACAAATACCCAAACACGGCTTTCGGCCAAAGGTCAAGCGTGAGACCCGGCTTTGTCCATCGGGAGAACCCAAGCCCCGATATCCTCATCCCCCGGGAAAACCGCCATCCGCTGAGCCAATAACTACCCGGACTTGCCCAGCCGGAAAAATGTGCTTACGGTATCCATCAGGTGGTGGAACGTTTTGGACGTTAGGCTAGGGGATCCGGTTCTTATTTTGCATGGCTCAGATCCCTGAATGTGTGGAACAACCTCCCTCCGTCCTCCTTGCCAATAATCCACACCTTAGGCCTCTCTTTCGCAGCCGAAGCGGGTGCTCCTTTTATAGCTTGCCGGATACCTCCGGATACTGTGTTTATACAAACATGCCGGATACCCCGTCTGTCACTCTGGAATCTATCGAGGTCTTCATCAGCAAGTGGGAGAAGACCGGCGGCTCTGAGCGGGCCAACTACCAATCCTTCCTCTTCGAGCTGTGCGATGTGCTTGAGGTTCCGCGCCCGGATGGAGCGTCGGGTGATCCCCGTTTTGATGCCTACGTTTTTGAGCGGTCCATCATTCGGAAAAAGCGGGACGGCACCCAATCGACCGTCTTTGCCGACCTATACAAGCGCGGCTGCTTTATTCTGGAGACCAAGCAGGGGGCCTTCCGCAAAGAGGAACGCTCCGCTCAAACCACCTTTCTCGAGGAAGATACTCCCACCCGCACCGGCCACGGGATCCGCGGCACCGCCCAATGGGACATCGCCCTTGAAAAAGCCTACAAGCAGGCGAGTGACTACATCCACGATCTCCCCGCGTCGGAAGGACGTCCCCCGTTTCTCATGGTGTGTGACGTCGGCTACGTCATCGAGCTCTACAGCGAGTTCAGTTGCACTGGCGGAAGTTATGTTCGATTTCCAGACCCCCAGTCCCATCGCATCTACCTGCAGGATTTGCGTGAGCCCGCGATTCGGGAGCGCCTCCGCAAGGTTTGGCTCAACCCCCTCGATCTCGATCCGTCCAGGCACGCTGCAAGAGTCACCCGCGAGGTCGCCAACCATCTGGCCCGCCTCGCCAAATCGCTCGAAGAAGACGGACACACGCCCGATGCGATCGCCCTTTTTCTCCAGCGCTGCCTGTTCACCATGTTCGCCGAGGACATTGGCCTGCTCCCCTCGGATGCCTTTACCCAGAAGCTCCTCCAACTCAAGGAGCATCCGGAAGGCTTCGCCAGCACCATCCGCTCACTCTGGCGCGAGATGGCCAGTCCCGATGGCTGGTCAACCGTGCTGACTCAACCCATTGCCTATTTCAACGGTGGGCTCTTCGAAAATGCCGAAGCCCTTCCGCTCAGCTCACAACAGATCGCTCTGCTCGTCGGCTCCGCCAAGCCGGACTGGTCCGAGGTCGAGCCCGCCATTTTCGGCACCCTCCTCGAGCGCGCCCTCCGGCCTGAGGACCGCCACAAACTCGGTGCACACTACACGCCCCGCAGCTACGTGGAGCGCCTCGTCAAACCTACCATCATCGATCCTTTGCGCGACCGTTGGGACAATGTCAAAAAAGCCGCCGCCCAATTGCGCAACACCGGCGACCTGCCCAAGGCGCTGAAGGAAATCCGGGATTTTCACCGCTACCTCTGCCAGATCAAGGTCCTCGACCCCGCCTGCGGATCCGGGAACTTTCTCTACGTTACCCTCGAACACATGAAGCGGCTCGAAGGCGAAGTGCTCGAACTGCTCCGGTCACTTGGCGACACCGAGCTGACCTTCGAGATGCAGGAGTTCAAGGTGCGTCCTCAGCAGTTCTTCGGGCTCGAAATCAACGAACGTGCCGTCGCCATCGCCCAGCTCGTGCTCTGGATCGGCTACTTCCAATGGCACAAAAAGACCACCGGCGATGCCGACACCCGCGACCGGCCGCTCCTCCCCAAACAACACACGATCCTTCACAGAGACGCCGTCCTTGACTACGACAGGGTGGAGTTACGCATGGGAGAAGACGGCAGGCCCGTCACCATCTGGGATGGCCGCACCACCAAGCCCCATCCCGTCACCCAAAAGGAAGTGCCTGACGACACCGCCCGCATTCCGGTTTTCGACTACATAAACCCCCGCCGTGCCGAATGGCCCGACGCTGACTTCATCGTGGGGAACCCACCGTTTATCGGAAAACTTAAGCTTTACGAGCTTCTCGGAGACGGCTATGTGGAAGCCCTTCGCAAAGCGTGGAAAGGCGAGGTTCCCGACTCCGCCGACTTCGTCATGTATTGGTGGGACAAGGCCGCTCAGCTCCTCCGCTCCGGCAGGATCCAGCGTTTCGGCTT
Source organism: Opitutales bacterium (assembly GCA_033813415.1). Classification (GTDB taxonomy): domain Bacteria; phylum Verrucomicrobiota; class Verrucomicrobiia; order Opitutales; family JAFGAQ01; genus JAFGAQ01. The sequence continues at coordinate 4,257 of JAPXRV010000155.1, forward strand.
CATCACCACCAACAGTATCCACCAGACCTTCAACCGGCGTGTGCTCGAGAAGCACATGAACAGCGACATGAACCCGCTCCACATCGTGTTCGCCATCCCCGACCACCCGTGGGTCGATACTGTTGACGGCGCAGCCGTCAGGATCGCCATGACCGTGGGTTCGGGTGCCACTAGCACAGGACTTCTGAGCGTGGTGTTGTCAGAGCAGAACTCAATTCAAGGTGAGTTCTCGGTGGTTCTAGACTCTAAGCATGGACAAATTGCGTCTAATCTAAGAGTGGGAGCAGACGTTGCCTCTGCCATGGCTCTCATTTCAAATCTTGGACTCTGCGGAACAGGTTTGATTTTGGGTGGTCGAGGATTCGTAATTGATGAAATCGACAAACATAGGTTTATCGAACGAAACCCGAATTCTGCATCTTTAATTGGCCCGAGATGGGGCGGAAAGGACATCGCAGATTACTGGGGCGGTCACTACGCCATCGACACAGACCATCTTTCTGAGTCCGAGCTTGCTTCCGAGCATCCACACATTTTTCAACACCTTAAAAACTCAGTTTTCCCGGAGAGACAAACCAATAGAGATCCAAAATTGCGGCGATTCTGGTGGCGTTACCGGAGAGCAAATACTATCCTAAGGGAGGCGTCCAAAGGTCTTGAGCGGTTTGTCGTAACGCCGGAAACATCCAAATTCAGAATCTTTGTGTTTTTGGATACAAAGACCAAGCCTGAGCACGGTCTAGTTGTTTGTGCATCACAGGAATCATGGATTATCTGCTTACTCTCAAGCAATATTCACATTCGGTGGGCACTGTCCCAAGGAGGCGTGTTGGGTCCAACGCCAAGGTACAACAAAACCCGATGTTTCGAGACCTTTCCATTTCCCGACCTTTCTGAGAACCCGACACTCCGGTCGCGTCTGGATGAACTCGGCGAACAACTGGATGCCCACCGCAAGCGCCAACAGGCCACCCACCCGGACCTCACGATGACGGGCATGTACAACGTCCTTGAGAAGCTCCGGAAGGACGAAGCCCTCAACGACAAGGAAAGGGTCATCCATGAGCAGGGACTGGTGTCGGTGCTCAAACAGATCCACGACGACATCGATGCCGCCGTGCTGCTGGCATATGGATGGGAAGACCTGTCCGCCGGATCTCCGCTTCCCTTGGCCGACCGCATGGCACGTGGAGACGATGGGCTTGAGCAATCGATTCTGGAGCGCATCGTCAGCCTCAATCAGGAACGCGCGGAGGAGGAACAACGCGGCCTCATCCGGTGGCTCAGACC
>JAPXRV010000156.1:0-5451 GCA_033813415.1 Opitutales bacterium
CGCATAACCCGATCGGAATATTAGTAGGTTTTTCCGGGATGACGGTTCTTCGATGATTCCGCCGTCATCCGAATGGTGGGAGTGGTGGATGAAGCGGATAGCGAAAAAACGGTCCCGGAAGAACCGAAGGGTCGATGGGTCATCCGGGAGGCCAGCGGAGCGGACGTTTTCCGAGCAGGTGGACGTGGAGATGGGGAACCGACTCGCCGCCGAATGGACCGTTGTTGATGACGACTCGAAAACCCTGATCCAGCTCGAGTTGGCGTGCGAGGGAAGCTGCGGTGAGCATCAGCTTGCCCAGCAGGGCTTGATCTTCAGCAGTCGCCTCCGTGAGCCTTGGGATAGGCTTCTTGGGGATGATCAGCACATGGACGGGAGCCTGTGGGTTGATGTCATGCAAGGCGATGCAATCGTCATCCTCGTAGGCGATTTTGGCAGGTATTTCCCGGTCGATGATCTTCGAGAATAGGGTTTTGTCGCTCATAAAATGAATGGGTTCAGAAGTAGATCAGCGTGAGATCGCAGCCTTTGCGGTGCCAACTGAGGGCGATCTCATCGAGGTGATTACGGGCTTCTTCGAATCGTTTCCATGCCGCCTTTGACCAGAATGCCGCACCCTTCCGGCAGGCTTCCTGAAGCCCGCAGATAAGCAAGGTGGCTTTGGAGTAGCCCGCCAGTTCGTTGAGTTTAGCAAGGAAGGCGGCTCGCATCCAGAGCGGTTCGCCCTCAAGGTCAGTGACTTCCCAGAATGCGAGGCCAATGCTGTCGCGGAATCCCTGAAGGTGGAGCTGGAAAATGCTGCGGGCGCAGTCGATGATGTGGCTGTCCGAGTCTTCGGATGCATCCACTTCATCGAGGAAGAAATCGACGGCTTTGGATATCTCCGTGCGGTTCTCGGTGTCTTCAGGAGCTATGGCGGACAGAAGCGCGTTCAGCGCCTTGAGTCTGCGCGATGGTTGGAGCTTCGGCATCGGAAATGCAGTCCATCAGGAAGGGAGGGAAAATGCAAAACGAAAGCATGGGATGTGAATAACTTGGCGGGTGTGGATCCGGGCAGGCTGGTATGTGCCAAAAAAACGCCCCGGACAGGGTGGCTGTCCGGGGCGTTGAATCGAGAGTGGACTGTCGGGATTCAGGGATTTGGGCTTACATCCGGATGGCGATGAAGCCGTAGGTGCCCTGATGCACGACGTAGAGGCGGTTGATTCCCTTCTGGAGGGCGGCGCGGGCTTCCTCGATGGTTTTGCCGGGGCGTCCGTTTACCTCGAGGATGACCATCCCCGGACGAAGGGCGCGTGCGTAAGGTGACGTGGGTCGAATTTCGGTAATTACGAGCCCGTTGATGGTGTCGGGAATCTCGTATTGCTGACGCAGTTCCTTATTCGCTATCTGGGTAACAACCCCTTCAAAGATCTCGTTGATGGTGGTGACTCCTGTTCCGAAAGGATCATTTTGATCAGCGAGGACGACTGGAAGGATCAGCTCCTTGCCGTTGCGGATCAAGGTGACCTGAACCTCAGTTCCCGGAGTGTACTGGGCGACGGTGAGGCGGAGGTCGGCAGCGTTCTTGATCCGATGATTATTGATCTTGATGATAATATCGGAAGGCAGGATTCCCGCCTTTGCTGCCGGGAGGTTGTCCTGAGCCTGCGTCACGACTGCGCCTTGGCTTGAATCCATGCCGAAGGATTCGGCCAGATCGGGAGATAGGTCATCAATGAGAACTCCGAGCATGCCCCGGCGGATTTGGCCGTCGGTGATGAGCGATACCATGATGCTGCGGGCCAGTTTGACGGGAACGGCGAAGCCGATTCCGATGCTGCCTCCGGACTGGGAGACAATCGCGGTGTTGATGCCAATGAGGCGACCCATGGCGTCCACGAGCGCGCCGCCCGAGTTTCCCATGTTGATAGCGGCGTCGGTCTGGATAAAGCTTTCGTAGGAATTGTCACCGAGGATCCCGATGCGCCGGCTGGTGGCGGAGATGATGCCCATTGTCACCGTGCGACCCACTCCCATCGGGTTTCCGATTGCGAACACGATGTCCCCGATCATGAGGTTGTCGCTGTCGGCCATGTTGGCGTAGGGCAAGTCTTCCGCTTCGACTTTGAGGACGGCGATGTCGGTTTTTTCGTCGAAGCCGACTATGGTAGCCTTGAGTTCGCGACCATCATTGAGGTTGACGAAAATTTCGTCTGCCTTGGCTCCGTTGCGGTCGGAGATAACGTGGTTGTTGGTAAGGATGTATCCATCTGCCGAAACGATGACTCCAGATCCCTGGCCTGAAGGGACACTGCGCATCTCAGGTTCTTCTTGCTGAGGTTGGTTTTGCTGGGGCGGTGTCGGGATGCCATAGAAACGCCTGAGCATCTCTTCGAAGGGATCCACTCCACGGTTGTTGGAGACCCGAACCAGCCGTGCGGTGTAAACGGCGACCACAGCCTCCTGGACATCCTTGAGCTGCCCGGCATATGAAGTCAGGGCAGGTGCTCCGGCGCGCTGAAGAGACGTGGTGTCGAGTGGGAATCTCTCGCTGTCAGGTATGGTGTCGGCAGCGGGTTTGTCGCCCTCTCCCCATGCGCAGGCGGTCAGTGCCAGAAGGCAGGTTGATGCGATAAGCGAATGGAAGGTCAGTTTATGCATGTGCTTCATGTATGGATTAAAGATTGTAAATGTCCTTGTCCCAATGCAAACAACGGATTAGGCGCAATATCGGTTGCATCGGAATCTTGATTGAAACCGGTGCAGAGACAACGGCCATGCTGACTTAGTCTACAGGTGCAGGAAAAACATTCAAAATGAGCGAAAACACTTTGAGCGGGAATGCCAACAACGAATCGATCATCGCACTCCTTCACGGGCCTGATCAGCCAGGACTGGTGGCCAGAGTAGCGAACTGGATCTGGGAGCGGGGTGGAAATATCCTGCATGCGGACCAGCATCGGGATGGTGAGGCCATCGTGTTTTTTCAGCGGGTGGAGTGGATACCGGGATCGGGAAGTCTGGAGGAGGAATCCGCTGCGTTTGAGGCGTTTGCACAGGAGATCGGGATGCATGTGAAGACTTCCACTCCGAATGCGAAACCAAAAGTGGGGTTGTTTGCATCGAAGTATGGACACTGTTTTCACGATATTGTGCTGCGATGGCGGTCAGGTGAGTATCCCTGCGATATCGCATGCGTGATTTCGAATCACCGCGATCTTGAGGAGGACGCCCGGCACTATGGGATTCCCTATCATTATTTTCCGATGACCAAGGAGAACAAGGCATCGGTGGAGAAGGAGGAGGTTGAGTGCCTCCGGTCCTATGGGGTGAAGCTGGGTATTCTGGCCCGCTACATGCAGATTCTTTCGGCTGATTTTCTGAAGGGTTTCGGGCATCCGGTGATCAACGTGCACCACTCATTTCTGCCGGCGTTTGCCGGGGCGCGACCCTATCAGCAGGCCTATGAGCGTGGCGTGAAGCTAATCGGGGCGACCGCGCACTACGTGACGCCTGTTCTCGATCAGGGGCCGATCATCAACCAGGCAGTGGCGGCGGTGCACCATCGCCACACCATCCGGGACTTGATGCGCAAAGGGCAGGACCTTGAGAAAATGGTCCTGGCGCAAGCGGTGCGCTGGCACTTGGAGAACCGGATCCTGACTTACGCCAACAAGACGGTGGTCTTTGACTGATGGCAGTCTTCGGAGGTAACGGCTTCAGCCGTTACCTGTGTGATGTATGAATTGGGAGAATAGATTTTATCACAAAGGCTCCAAGGCACAAAGAAGGGAGGTGATAATCATGATTATTCCCCGAGTTGGTGCTAAAGTCTTCGGTTGTGAAGTCTGAAGCCAAGCAACAGATGGAGCCGTAATCAGGGATTGTAGTCGATCATGAGCTCAGGGCGTTGGGCCAGATTGAACGCCTCGGAAGAGTAGAACACGTTCGTGCCGCTCATTCCCTGAATGATGAGGCCCTGGTTGTTGCCGTCGAGCCAACTGTCGAGGAGCGCCCTGCATGCGGATGGATCCCCCGGGTGAAATATGAAGGTGATCGTGGAATCGATCGATTCGCTCCCGCTCACCGAAACGATCGCATCGGTGGTAGGCCATGCGTCTACCATTTTGCCGTCGGAACCCTGCCAAGGCGAAGACCCGTTGATCGTGTTGTAGTTGGCATAGCGTTCATGCCAAACGTTGCGGTCAAATAGATTATGGGCGCTAAGCGTGTCAGCTGTGGGCGCTTCTTTGAAGGTGAGGGTCAGGGTAATACGGTTGACCGATGAGTAGGAAGAACGGCTGAGCCCGAGGTTACCGAAGCGGATCGCAAACTTTGTGTCCGACTCCATCGGAGCGACTTTGAGGGTGCGCTCGTCGAGGTCATTCTTGCTGTTGAAGACTCCTCCGTCCAGACGGTAGGTGTAGAAATCCTCCGTTCCATTATAGCTGGAGACTCCATCGCGGTAATATACCTGAACCGCGGAAAGCCCGATCCAGGGAACCAGACTCAGCAGTGCGATTGAAAAGCGACGAAAAGACGGGAAGGTGAACAGGCTCATGGTGACTTAGACGAAAGGGAAGGGGTTAAGCTTCAGAATTTGATGCGATTTCATCCTTGGAGGTCAAGAGGCCGATGAATTTCTCCATGGCCGGGGTGAGGATGCGTCCTTTGCGATGAATGAGGAAAATGGGCCTGAGGAAGCGTTTGCCTTTGAAGTTCATCGCCACGAGCAGTCCTTTCTCGATTTCCTGATACACTGTGCCTCGCGGAATGATCGCAACCCCGGCGTTGATCTCGACGGCGCGTTTGACGGTCTCAATGTTGTCAAACTCCATCACTGGCAGAATGTTGATGCGGGCGTCGCGGAAAATCTGATCGGTAGCTTTCCTTGTGGGAATGTCGTTGTCGAAACCGATGTAAGCGTGTTCGGGGAGTTCTTTCAGGTTGACGACCTCGCGTTTGGCGAGGGGATGTTCCGGGCTGGCGATGAGAACCAGCTCGTCCTCAAGAAACGGGATGTATTCGAGTTCCCGGTTTTTGGTGGGATACGCCACGATGCCCAGATCCACGATGTTGTGGAGAACGTCTTCGTAGACGAGGTTGGATCGGCGGTATTCCAGATGGACATTTACCGTCGGGTAAGTGCTGAGGAATCGCTTCATGTATGGCGGGAGCTCGTGCAATCCCACGCTGTAGATGGTGGCCACGCGGATGTTTCCGCTGATGACCTTCTTCATCTCCTGCAGTTCACAGTCGAGACGCTCGTAAAGGTTGAGGATTTCCTTTGCCGACTCGTGGAGACGCTTTCCTTCGTTTGTCAGCTTGAATTGTTTCTGACTCCTGTCTACGATGAGTACCTTGAAGTGGTTCTCCATGGCTCTCAGCTGCTGGCTAACCGCGGATTGGGTGATCCCGTTGATTTTGGCAGCTTGAGAAAAGCTTTTGCTCTGAACGAGGTCGGCAAAT
>JAPXRV010000157.1:0-5390 GCA_033813415.1 Opitutales bacterium
GACCCGCCATGCCTCGCGGGGAGTATCGAGGTCAAGCGGCAGAATGATTTCGGGAAGAGTCGGCGACGGATTTGCATTCATGGGTCCAAGTTTGAAGCACATTCACCCCACCAATTCAACCCGGATCACATAATCTCAGCCATGCAAGGCCTCCTGCTACGGTCGTGATCTAAGTTTTGTCCTATCCCTATCAGTTTTTTATGAAACAAGCCGTTGGAAAAGCATCCCAAACTATGCGAACCTGATATCAGGTAAGGATTACGAAGCCTGCGCATCTTCCAAACATCCGACCGATCTTCCTCAATAAATCGACGTGCCGGGAATGGATCCATTCTGCACCATGTGGGAACCTGTACCCGCTCTCCGGCCAAATCAACCCATACCCACGACTCATGAAAACTCCCCCTGGATATAGATACTTATCGCTTCTCGCGGCTGGAGCCTTCGCGCTTTCAACCGCCCCGGCTGTTTACTCTCAATCGCAAGAGGAAACGCCCCAACGGGACGAGGTTTACCAACTCGATGTGATGGAAATCACCGGCAGTTTCGCTGCCAGCTTGGCTGTATCCGCCGAGAAGAAACAACTCGCTCCCCTCATCGTTGAGGTGATCTCAGCCGAAGATATCGGGAAACTTCCGGACACCAGTATTGCGGAGTCCCTCGCACGGCTCCCTGGGATCGCCACCCAGCGTGTCAACGGCCGGGCACAGATCCTGAGCATCCGCGGGCTCAACGAGAACTTCAGCTCAGCCACCCTCAACGGACGCGAACAGGTCACGACCGGAAGCGTTCGAGCCATCGAGTTTGACCAATACCCGGCCGAATTGCTTGCCGGCGCAGTGGTTTACAAAACGGGTGATGCCGGGCTTGTGGCACAGGGAATCGCTGGCGTGGTGGACCTGCGCACCGTCCGGCCGCTCAGCTACGGCGAACGCTCGATCGCGGCGAGCACCTACTATGAATGGACCGAGCTTGATGCCCTCAACGCTGGTTCAGAACGCGGAGGATGGCGTTATTCGGCATCCTACATCGATCAATTCGCGGATGACACAGTCGGTATCGCCATCGGCTTTGCCTCAACCGATAAACCGGGACAGGGCAAGCAGTGGAATTCGTGGGGCTATCCACGCGCCTACTACGACGATGCCAATCCGCTCGTCATCGGCGGTGCGAAGCCCTTCATCCGTTCGAGTGCTTTGGAACGCAACGGCCTCCTCGGCGTAATCGAATGGAAACCTCAGGAAAACATCCGTTCCACCCTGGACCTCTACTACACAAAGTTTGAAGAGGAACAAATGCTGCGCGGTATCGAATTCCCGCTGCAATGGAGCTCGGCCGTTCTCGAACCGGGATACACCGAAGACCGGGGACTCGTGACGCAAGGAGCATTCTCCAACGTCAAGGGTGTCATGCGCAACGACATCGTTACCCGCGACGCCGACATCTACGCTATCGGATGGAACCTCGAGATCACCGATTTGGGAGCATGGACCGCCAACTTCGACGTTGGTTACTCCAAGATCAACCGTGAGGACACCGTTCTGGAAACCTACTCCGGCACTGGAACTGCAGGCGAAGGCGCTACCGATACCCTTGGCTTCACCATGGGCGGGGATCGTGGAGCAACCTTCTCTCCGTCCATCAACTATGCCGACGCGAACCTGATCATGCTCACCAGTCCTCAGGGATGGGGCGGTGATGTGGTTCCAGGCGGACAGCTCGGATACCTCAAGAGCCCCGAAAGCGAAGACAAGCTCCTGCAACTCAAGGCATTTGCCACACGCGACATGGATGGGCTGTGGAATCTGTTCAGCAAATTTGAGGCCGGTGTAACCTACACCACCCGCGACAAGTATGAATACGAAAACGGATTCTACCTCGCTGGAAAGAATGGAGCCACCTCGCTTCCTCTTCCTTCAAAGACTGGCGTGAGTGACCTCAGCTTCATCGGAATTCCGGGTCAAATCAGCTATGATCCGATTGCCGCACTCAACAGCGGGATCTACGACTTGATCCAAAACCCGAATGCGGACGTGCTCTCGGCAGACTGGGATGTGGAGGAAATCCTGACAACCTTCTACGCCAAGATGGATATCGAATCCTCCGTCATGGATATCCCGCTCACCGGTAACATCGGATTCCAGATGATCAACGCGGACCAGTCCTCCAAGGGCGCCGCCGCAACTGGAGTCGGAACCGGAGTGGTCCGGGTGCCCGTCGATGGCTCCCATGACTACTGGGATTTCGTGCCCAGCCTCAACCTGAACTTCCTGGTCGGTGAAGGCAAATATGTCCGCATGAGCGCCGCACGCCAACTCGCACGCCAACGCATGGATGACATGCGGGCCGGCACCAACTACGGCTTCAACGCCGGGCTGGCAAGTTCCACGGACCTGCTCAACAGTCCATGGAGCGGCAGCGGTGGCAACCCTGAACTCGAGCCATGGCGCGCCAACGCGCTGGACCTCTCCTACGAGCAATACTTCTCAGGCGGACAGGGATACTTCGCGATCACCGGATTCTACAAGGAGCTCGAAAACTACACCTATAACCAGAATCTCCTCACCGATTTCTCGGGATTCCCGACTGCCGGAGTCACCCCTGCCCTCTATCAGGGATTTGTGAGTCGTCCTGCAAACGGACCCGGAGGAGAAATCAAGGGTGTGGAAGGAACGCTCTCGCTCACCGGCGATCTATTCTCCGAATACCTCAGTGGTTTTGGGCTCATCCTCAGCGGATCCTACACAGATAGCACCGTGCGCCAGGACATCAACAACCCGGCATCGCCGATTCCGGGGCTTTCAGAAAAAGTGGCCAATGCGACCCTCTACTATGAAAAGGCTGGATTCTCGGCACGCGTGAGCTCCCGTTACCGCTCGGATTACCTCGCCAACGTCAACACCTTCGGACCACGTGGCAGAAACTACCGCACGGTGGTTGCCGAAACCGTGGTGGACGCTCAGGTCAGCTATACCTTCCAATCTGGCCCACTCGAAAACATGAGCGTCATCCTCCAAGCCTACAACCTGACCAATGAACCGCTGGCCACCTATGACCAAGGTGACTCCCGGCTCGTAGTGGACTATCAGGAATACGGCGTATCTTACTCGGTCGGAGTTTCCTACAAGTTCTGACCGTTGTTAATGCCGGTTGTCCTCCAACCGGCTCGTTATGGGGTGTTCCTCCCCTTCCCCTTCCGGAAGGGGAGGCTTCCCTGAAACTCCGATTCACCTCCACCGGTTGCGATCGGAACGGCTTGCCAAGTGCCCTTCACGCCCAAACGCTTGCGAACACGCATCCTGCCATGAGCATCGCACACCAATCGTCCTGGCTCAAGCAACGTCACTCTGGAGTATTACTCCACCTGAGCTGTATGCCGGGAGACTATGGCATCGGAAATCTGGGCGAGGCCGCCCACCGATTCGTAGACTTTCTTTCATCCTGCGGGTTCTCCTGCTGGCAAATGTGTCCGCTCGGCCCCACTGGCTACGGGGATTCTCCCTACCAATCCTTTTCATCAGCCGCCGGGAACCCATACTTCATCGACCTCAAGGAATTTGAGAAGCGGGCATGGCTCCTTCCCGAAGAGACCGCATCCCTGAAATCGCTTCCCGACGACCACGTCGACTACGGAGCGCTCTACGCAACCTTCTGGCCACTTATGGCCACCGCTAAACAACGCTTCGACGACGATCCCTCCGCCAAAAGTGAACGCAAGGCATTCGCCGGTTTCAAACGCCACCACCGGGACTGGCTCCATCCCTTCAGCCTGTTCATGGCTCTCAAAGAACTCCACCTCGGTATGCCATGGTATGGATGGGCAGACCCATGGAAGGACTGGAAAAGCGTCGCCTCCATGGCGATCCCGGACGACATCGCCGCCGCTGCCGACACCCATGCCTTTCTTCAGTTCATCTTCTTCCAGCAATGGGACAAACTGAAACAGCGCGCCCACAAAAAGGGAATCACCCTGATCGGGGATATTCCCATTTTCGTCGCCTACGACAGCGCCGACTGCTGGCAGGACCCGGAGCTCTTCACGCTCGATAGCCAGGGACTGCTGCTGCACGGAGCCGGAGTTCCACCTGACTATTTTTCGAAGACAGGGCAGCGCTGGGGTAATCCCCTTTACCGCTGGGAAGTCCATCAGGACACCGGCTTTGATTGGTGGATGCGCCGGCTCACCCGCACCTTTGAGCTTACCGATATCCTCCGCATCGACCATTTCCGCGCCTTCGACTCCTACTGGTGCATCGATGGCATGGCGGAAACCGCCGAACAGGGCGTTTGGCTTCGGGCACCCGGCCATGCGTTTTTCAATGCAGTCCGCCAAAACCTGCCTGAGGCACGCTTCATCGCGGAGGATCTCGGATACATCACCCGCGATGTGGTGGAGCTGCGCAAATCCACCGGGCTACCGGGCATGAAAATCCTTCAGTTCGCCTTCGGCCACGATGAGGAAAACGCCCACCTGCCGCATGGTTTCGAGCCAAACTCCGTAGTCTACACCGGCACCCACGACAACGACACCACGCTCGGTTGGCTCAACAAACTCGAAGACAATAACCTCACCAACGTAACCGAATATTTCGGACTCTCCGGCACCGATTCCGCATGGCCCATCATCCGTGCGGCCTTTGCCTCCCCCTCCCGATTGGCGGTCATACCGCTTCAGGATCTGATGGACCTCGGGTCCCGCGCGCGCATGAATATCCCCGGCACACCATCCGGTAACTGGCGCTGGCGCTATACACCGGACCAACTCGATGAACTCGAGGCCAACGAGCAGGAACGCCTGCTGCTTTGGCACACCATATTTGACCGCAAACCCCACATGAGCCCTGTATCAACATCATGAGCTATCCCCCCGCAAACCCGCACTCATCCGCCCACGTTAACTGGATCCACATCTGGAACATGAGCTTCGGATTCTTCGGAATCCAGTTCGGATGGGGCCTCCAGATGGCCAACATGAGCGCCATCTACCAGTATCTCGGAGCCGATGAAAGCGCGATTCCCCTTCTCTGGCTGGCAGCACCGCTCACCGGACTGATTATCCAGCCGATTGTCGGATATTTCAGCGACCGCACATGGTGCCGGCTCGGGCGTCGGCGTCCCTACTTCCTGGTGGGTGCCATCTTCGCGAGTCTCGCTTTGGTGGCGATGCCCAACTCCTCCACCCTATGGATGGCCGCCGGCCTGCTCTGGATACTCGATGCCTCGGTCAATATCACCATGGAGCCCTTCCGCGCCTTCGTCGGCGACCTGCTACCCCCGGAACAGCGCAAGAGCGGATTCGCCATGCAGAGCCTGCTCATCGGAGCCGGAGCCGTCCTGTCCTCGGCCATGCCATGGATGCTCACCAACTGGTTCGGAGTGACCAACGAAGG
>JAPXRV010000158.1:0-5328 GCA_033813415.1 Opitutales bacterium
TTGGCGCACTCATCGCATTAGGAAGCCAGAAATGAAACGGGAATTGTCCGGACTTCGTGAATGCTCCCAGGAGCAAACAGACCACGATCCCGGCTAGTCTGGGATCCGCAAGGATTTGATCTTTTGCATCAAGAATTCCACCGATCTCATATGTCCCGGCTGCCTGACCCAGCATCAGGAAACCAACCAACATGATCACGCCTCCTCCACCGGTCACCAGCAAGGCCTGAAGGGCATGCCACCTCGACTGCGATTCTTCATGGTAGTGCCCGATCAACAGATAGGACGTGAGACTGGTTAACTCCCAGAATACAAACAACTGGATCAGATTTCCAGAGACCACTACCCCGATCATCCCCGCCAGAAAAACCATCAGTATCGCCAGAAAACGGTTCTGTGCGGATTCATCGCTGAGGTAGTCCGAGGCGTAGGAAAACACCACCGATCCAATCCCCAGAACAAGAAAAACCATGAGATAGGACAACCCGTTGATACGGAAAGACAAACTGGCACCGAAAGATGGCGCCCAATCCCAAACGGCAAACAACTGGGATCCGGCTCCTCTGAAGTAAACATAAGAGGCCCAACCCAATAGCCCTGCAAGCCCAAGAGCGGTCACTTTTCCCGCTACGACCGTTAGCCTCCCCTTCGTAAAGGCAAGGATCAAAGCAAACACCAGAGGAACCACAACTAAGTACAAACCTGTCATATTCCGCCAGACCCCGGATTATTCCTTGTCACCCCCAACTGCACTTTCCATACAAGCATCCCCAAAAACTCCCTGAACGAACAACATGCGCGGGCATCCGCTGAAAGATGCCGGAAGGCTCCCTCCGGAGTCAGAATCATACAAATTCGGGAGTGAACCAAAAGCACTTCAAGCTGACACACACTGCCGAGCTAAAGTCGCAGCAAGGTGAAAAAGATTCAAGGGTTTTCGGACGATTTTCTTACCCGTCCTACCCAAGGAGCATGAAGGACAATCCCATGATGATCGTAGGCACAAGAGCCCCAAGAAAGAGCTTCAAGGGAGAAACACCACCGGAAAAAAACCGCTGCAATATCGATTGCCCGGCTGGATTGGGTGCGTTTGCGATCACCGTCAATCCTCCACCCGTAACAGCTCCGGCTACCACCGCATGCTCAAGGACCCGTGCATGATCCGCGTTCACCAAATCCCCGATTAGTTCAAACGCCGGTGCATCAAAACTCGGCACCAGCGAGGCAAGGAAAGTGATCATGGCATTGTCGTTAAAGGCCGTTAGTATCACCGAACCGACAAACAAAGGTGTCTCCGACAGGCTTCCAAGCACAGGCGCGATCCACCACTGCTGGAGTGATCCGTGGGTGACCAGCCCGGCAAGGAAAAAGCCGACCATGAGAGGGCTCTTAATCTCGACGGCATCCTGATGATGAGAAGTGGCATGCATGAATCCCAGGAAAAACAGGAAGCCACCGACCACCATCGCCGGATGGTGAAGCGTCAGGACTGTCCATGCCAAAAACATGATATGAACCAACACGACTCCCGCTGGCACATGGGCGCCTCCGTGGCTGTCTCCGATCTCCATCTCGGGATGGACGTTTTTCCTGGTCTGCAGCTCCGCAAACTCCTTACGGAAATACCATGCATAAAGCACCGTGCTGATTGCAATTCCGACTGCCGCCATCCATCCAAAATGGATCAGCATGAATGCCATATCCCAACCCCACTTTCCAGCAACCATGAGAACCGGAGGAGCGGAGAAGTGAGTCAGCGTGCCGCCTACGGACACATTCACAAAGAGCAGGCCAATCGTACCATACTTCAATTTTGGACTGGGTTCCAATGCATAGAAATGGCGAACCAGAAGAAGCGCAGCCAAGGTCATTGCGGCAGGCTCGGTGATGAACGAACCCAGCAATGGTCCAATGATCAGAATAGAGATCCACCACGCCTTCACCGTAGACCCTCCAAATGAGGCAATCTTCGACATGACCGACTCCACGAAAATCATGATCGGTCTCGTGGACGCCATCGCCATGATCACCACCACAAAGATCGGCTCGGCATATTTATGGATATACAGCCCGTCGATATACTCCGTGATCGTACTCCACTCGAAAAACATCAGAACACATGCGACCAGCGGAATGAGCCAAATCCCGAAAACAAGCTCCACTTCCCCAAGGAAGTGGCAGATTTCCGCCCAGAAATTGACTTTCTTCTTCCCCCGGTGGACAGGGAATTCATGGCCAGTTTCCCCGTCAATGTGACTGCCGTTGTTCCTGTGCCGATTCACGTGGTCATGGTCAATGCGATGGGCAAGCTTCCGGAAATAGCCCGCCATAAAGGCGTGAACCACCGCGCAGAGAAAAATGATGCTCGCCGCAAGATTGAAGGGTTCCAGATTCACCCGATGAACCAAAATGTCCCACAGCCCGGGAATATTCTCATCGTGGTATTCCTCCAGTGGAAGAGGAATGTGGTGGGGTTCATCACCACCGGCAGTGGGGCCAGCTCCAAAGAGCCCAAACGAGGGTGATATCCATGCAATGGCACAGAAAATCAAGCTCAGTACAGACCTTCTAAAGTTCATGGGATATTAGATCAGGATTCGGATTCAGTGTGAAACCAAACAGGGTAAAATCATTAGGAAAGAGGCAAACGGACCACCCTTGCAATGGCAATCTGCTCGCATGACCCGAAATGCTTCTCTTTCATATGAACCCTTTTGCAGAGAGTCCGAATGGATGTCATTCAGCCCGAAAATCAAACGCTTTTCCCGGTTTTCTGCGGATTTCCCGTAGACAATTGGGTCTTGCCTCGTGCATCGATCCTAACCAAGGATTCTCATGGACGATCCCCATTTACTACGTGAAAACTTATTTGGACCTCTTAACCCGTGTCATGAACGAAGGCGTTCGCCGGGACGACCGCACCGGAACCGGCACAATCTCCGTTTTTGGTGCCCAAATCCGCGTCCCCCTCGGTGATGGCTTCCCGTTGCTGACCACCAAAAAGGTTCATCTCAAGTCCATCATCCACGAATTGCTGTGGTTTCTCAAGGGCGACACCAACATCCGCTACCTGCGGGAAAACGGGGTCACCATCTGGGACGAGTGGGCCGATCCGGAAGGCAATCTCGGGCCCATATACGGATCACAGTGGAGGAGCTGGCAAGGTGCCGATGGTGTCGTTCACGACCAGATTGCAGAAGTCATTGACTCGATCCGCAACAATCCCTCCAGCCGACGTCACATGGTTTGCGCGTGGAATGTGGCCGACATCGACCGCATGGCTCTCCCACCTTGCCATGTTCTATTCCAATTTTACGTCGCCGATGGACGGCTCAGTTGTCAGCTTTACCAGCGGAGTGCCGATCTGTTTTTGGGAGTCCCGTTCAACATCGCTTCCTATGCGCTCCTGACCCTCATGATGGCGCAGGTATGTGATCTCAAGCCTGGTGACTTCGTTCACACTTTCGGCGATCTTCACCTCTACATCAATCACCTCGAACAGGTGAAAACCCAATTGGCCAGGGACCCCAAACCATTGCCGCGCATGAAAATCAATCCGGAGATTCGCTCCATCGACGCGTTTCGCTATGAGGATTTCTCACTCGAAGGCTACGATCCGCATCCACGGATTGCAGCTCCGATCGCGGTCTAATTGTCCTCGAGTCTGGATGATTCAAGATACTCAGCAAAAATAACTTTGCCGGCGGACGACGGCACAATGCTCGTGATCTCGACTTCCACTGTGCTGCCAATCAACTTGCGACCGTGGTTGACCACAACCATTGAACCATCTCTCAGATACCCCACCGCCTGATGGCTGTCCTTACCCTCACGGATAAGTTCCACACGGATACTCTGACCAATATCAACATCGGGAAGAAGAGCTTGTGATAGCTCATTCAGGTTCAACCAGTCCACCCCTCGAAACTGAGCCATCTGCGCCAGATTGTAGTCTGTCGTCAGTAGGCGTGCCCGCATGTTTTTCGCCAGAAACACCAGTTTTTCATCCACGCGCTCCCCTGAGCCCAAATCCACCTCGTGGATCCGCAAATCGAGGTGTGTCATGAGCTTCATCTCGTTCAAAACCTTCAACCCCCTCCTGCCACGCTCCCGACGACGTGGATCCCCTGAGTCAGCCACACGGTGCAACTCCTGAAGCACGAAGGAAGGGATGACCAATCCATAAGTCAGCCACCTGGAACGGCAAATCGCCTCCACTCTCCCATCGATCAATGCGCTCGTGTCAATCAACGTGATCGGCTGATCCGCATACTTTGGATCAAACCGCACATAGGGGATCACAAGGTAGAACTCATCCCGGCCCCGCAACGCAATCACAGCCCCGAGATACATCATCACAACCGTTACCGCAAGCCGCACCATGTAAACGGCCTCCGGATATTGGTCCGCCAATGGCTCGAACAAAGGAGAGGATGCAATCATGTAAGAAAACAATCCTCCCATCGCCAACCCAAAGGTCAGTGCCGAGAATCCACTCAATGAAAACCCTTTGATGTAAACATCAATCAGGATCACCAACCCACCTATACTCGCTCCGATTATGAAAACACGAAGCGGGCTTTCATCACCCGCTATGAAAAGATACATCCACGAACCGAGCATGCATAGCCCGAAAAAGAACAGTCGGAAAATCAAGATGGTCTTCTGCATACGGGAAAGGTTCGTTCAGTTTGCTATCGGCGGCCGAAAATAATCAGAAGAACGAGGGGCCCAACAATCATGAGAATCATGGCTCCATAAAGAATGCGCAAGTGCCTCTGAGCACGTCTATTCTCCTCCGGAGTCAAACTGGCCCAAGGGTCTTCACCGTTCTCCGGATCTGATGGATTATCGCGGTTCATATTCGCTTCCTGACACCATCAACGCTAGTACTCGAACGTTATTCTTGGCAACACCATATCCCTGAATTTGAAGCTTTTACATATGCGCCATCTCCCATCGGGAGGCTCACCTGTGTAAAAACCAACAGGACCGTGACACGCCAGGGGCTCAACTCAGGCCAATCCACCGGTCAAACCATCCCTGCAAGTGAACCGCATGCAGTATGAGGCAAGTCACAAGGCCGGACGCCACATCGTCTGCCACGATACCAAATCCGCCTTCAATCCGGTCCAAACGTCCGATAAACAGGGGTTTAGAGATGTCAAGCACGCGAAAGACAATAAAGCCAAGCAGCACATAGGGCCACGCAGGTATCTCCCCGAAAATGCGGTCGAACCCAATGAAACAGAAGGGCATCGCGACACATTCATCAAGAATAACAGACGATGGATCCTTTTGACCCAGGAGCCTGGCAGATTGATCACA
>JAPXRV010000159.1:0-5291 GCA_033813415.1 Opitutales bacterium
CAGTCACAACACACTGGGTCAGATCGAGAAGATCACCGAGATCATTCGCGATGTGGATTCAGTGGTGACAACGATCGCTGCCGCCGTTGAAGAGCAATCGGCAACAACCCATGAGATCAGCGGCAATATCACCCAGGCATCGGACGGAATAGGTGAAGTGGCCCGCAATGTGACCAACGGTTCTCAGGCAAGCAACTCGATAGCCGACGAAATCCAGCAAGTGGACAGCTTGGTGGGCAACGTGCATAACATGAGCGTTGACCTCAGTTCTCATGCGACTCATCTCAACCACTATGCATCGGATCTGCGCAAGCTGGTAGGCCGGTTTAAGATCGCGTGAAGGATTGCATCATCTCCCGAAGGATCTTTTCCGAGATTTTTCCATTGGTGCCAAGCTCCTGAGCAAACACCGACACCCTCAATTCCTCCATCGCGATAAAGATCCGGTTGAGCATCGCCCGCGAAATTCCCGGATCCTTCATCGAACGGGTCGCAAGTGCGTTGTAGTCCTTGATGAAGGGAACGATCCGGGATGCTTTTTCCTCATCCTTGCGCGGGTCCAGTTGGGCCCGGTCGACCCGGATCCGGACCGCCTTGAGGTATCGGGCAAAATGCTTCATCTGTCCCAAAGTGTAAACCCGGAGAAAGCGCTTCGGAAAGAGGCGATCAAGCGTCTGGAGCACACAAGGAGTCTGGGCGTATGGGGCCCGCATCAGGTCAAGGCGGGCTTCGAACACAGGCTTGAGTAGGTCCTCAAGCGTGAAAACCATCCCGCGCAGGGCAATCTGGCATTCCGCAACGCGCTTCATGAGCCCATCCCTTGTGACCGGCCACTGGAGATCCTCCAGAAACAACTGACACGATACCGCCTCGGAGATGTCCTCCTCAAACTGTTGCCATGGATAAATATCTGTGATCAGGAGCGCAGTCGGCTTGAGCTTCTTGATATCCCGCTGGAACCACCCGATCTCCCGGCCCACCGCTTCCTCGCAGAGGCGACGCCATGCCGGCAGCGTGTGGCGGTCCGCATCCCGGGCATCTGTGAACAGACGGATCGCGATCTGCCCATCGGGACGCAATGCCAGGCCCGGATAGGCATGGATGTCGATGCCATGGGTATTGCCAATGAGCAGTTCGCGCGGCAAATCCTTCATCTGGTCAACGCCGTGCACGACCTGTTCCCATGCGTCCGTGGCCTGCTTCCAAATCTGATTCTCGGCCAGCTCACCCTGTTTTCTGCCATTGGAAGCCATCCACTCCTCGGTCTTCGCCCGGATCTCCTGCCATCGACTGCACCCGGGAATCACCACTTCCCCCGTCTGTTCGTCAACCACGCGAAGCTTGAGCTGGAGGTGTTCGGGCAACACGCGCGTATCCCAAACCGCAGGGGGTATGTCCAACCTGAACAGCTTGCGCACCGCATTGGAAAGATCCTCGGGCAAGGATCTGGGACTTGGTCGGAGTTCCCGCATCAGCGCATCGCGGGTTTCCCGCAACGGAGTGAGGCGTTGGCGGATCTCCTTAGGGAGAGTCTTGAGCAGGGCATCCACCTTATCGGCGACATAGCCTGGCACGAGCCAATCCAGGCTTCCTTCGCGGACTGCCGCGAGCGACGAAAGCGGAACCGAAAGCGTGGCACCGTCGCCCTCCTCTCCCGGAGCAAAACGGTACTGGACACGCTGCACGCAGCCTCCCAGATCCACCTCTTCAGGGAAAGCTTCCAGTTCATCCTCACGAACCGCTCTGCCGACCAACGCGTCCTGATCCAGAAAAAGTCCCTTCTGTTCTGCCACGGGCAATGCGCGCCACCATTTATGAAGTTCGGCAACAGAGGACAACTCAGGAAGCTTCTGGTGGTAGAAATCAAACAGGACGGAATCAAGATCCGAAACGATCGAGCGTCTGAAGCGGGCCTGCATCTCGGACACGGTCTCGCACACCTTTCGATTATGTGCCAAAAACGGAATCTGATCCCGTATCCCCTCCTCCAATATCCCCAGCCGGATAAACAGGTTCTTCGCCTCCGCCGGATCAATCGCCCCGAAACCAACCTGAGTCCGGTCGATCAGTAATCCATACAGGTAATCTTTGCGCCACACCAGCACACGCTGCGACCGGCTGGACCAATGGGGTTCCTGATAGGAATGCCGGATGAGGTGGGCTGCCGCACTCTTGATCCAGCGAACATCAATACGTGAAACAGTCCGGGCGTAGAGACGGGTGGTCTCCACATACTCGGCAGCCATGATCCAGTCCTTGCGATCGTCTTTCTGCCGGCGTTCCCCTGCCGGTAGTTTGCGAGCGTCCTTTTTCCGGGATTTCTCGAACACAGCCGAGCCGGGAAAAATCATGACCTTCCGACCCTTGGTCGCCTGAAACCAATTGCCATCCTCCCGGACCGCCACATTCCCCAGAAGCCCGCTCAGGATAGAGCGATGGATCGCATCGGGAGTTTCCTCCGAACCACTCTGCCTGAACACATCCAAATCCCGTAACACATCCGATATCTGCGCATGGATCTCGCGCCATTCTCTCAATCGCTGATAGGAAATGAAATGGTCCCTGCAAAAACGACGCATCCGGCTTTGGGACCAGTTCTCGTATTGTTCAGCATACGCCTTCCATATCTGCAGAAGGCTCAGAAAATCGGATCCTTCCACACGGAATTTCCGGTGCTCCTCATCCGCCTGTGCTTCCTTGTCCTGCGGTCGATCGCGCGGATCCTGGATACTCAGCGCAGACGCGATGATCAGCACACTGTCCAGTGCATGCAGCTTCCGACCTTCGAGGAGCATCCGGGCGATCGTGGGATCAATCGGGATATGGGCCAGTTGCCGTCCCACCTCGGTGAGGTCACCGTTCTCATCCAAGGCCCCGATTTCGGCGAGTAGTTGCAATCCCCCCTGAATCGCCCTTGGCTCCGGCGGATCGATAAAAGGAAAACTCTCAACCGATCCGAAATCGAATGCTTTGAGGCGCAATACCACCGATGCCAGATTGGAACGGTGAATCTCGGGCGGCGTAAACTCCGGACGCCCAAGATAGTCCTCCTGACTGTATAGCCGTATACAAACTCCTTCACTGACTCTTCCGCAGCGCCCTTTGCGCTGATCCGCGCTGCTGCGCGACACCGGCTCGATCGGAAGCCGCTGAGTACGGGTATGGGAACTGAAGCGGCTGATCCTGGCGAGGCCCGAATCGATCACGTAGCGGATCCCGCTGACCGTGATCGAGGTCTCCGCGATATTGGTCGCCACCACGATCCGGCGCCGTTGTCCGGGCCGGAAAATTCGCTGTTGGGCATCCTGCGTCATGCGACCGTATAGGGGAAGCACATCGCAATGCGCCGATCCCCCACCCGACAAGCGATCACACACTTCGCGAATGTCTTTCTCAGAGGGCAGAAACACAAGCAGATCACCTGATCGGGACTCCTGCAAGACATCCGCGACCGCGTCGCAGGTCGCCTCGATGTAGGTGTAGCCTCCATCTGGTCGGTCCTCAAATGGCCGGTAGCGCACTTCCACCGGGAACATCCGGCCACTCACTTCGATGACCGGAGCGCCATCGAAGGCCTCCGAAAACCGGGCGGTATCGATCGTCGCCGAAGTGATCACAATCTTGAGATCCGGTCGCTTGTCACGGATCTGAATAAGATGCCCGAGTATGAAATCAATGTTGACGCTGCGCTCATGGGCTTCGTCGATAATCAAAGCTGAGTATCGCCTGAGCAAGGGATCCCCCTGCATCTCATTGAGCAGGATCCCATCCGTCATAACCTTGATTCTGGTCTGACGGTCGGTTTTGTCCAAAAACCGAATCCGGCTGCCTACCCATTTTCCCGTCACCGGCCCCAACTCCTCCGATAGCCGGGAGGCCACAGCGAGAGCCGCCACCCGACGCGGCTGCGTGCATCCAATCAGTCCCCTGCGAGCGAATCCGGATTTCAAGCAGAGTTTCGGAATCTGGGTGGTTTTGCCCGATCCGGTCTCACCCTTCACAATAACGACCTGGTGCCTGTCCAAGGCATGCCCTATCTCTCCGATCTTTTGGTAGATCGGGAGCTCTTTCGGAAACGATATGCCTGCGGTTGAGTCCATCGGGTTGACAAACCGACCATTGCCAGAGCATCCCTACAAATCAATACCCATTTTACAACGAGCGTTCTTCCGGTTTCATAAGCTGACCGGACTCATACCTGGCCGATTCTCCCCGGATTCCCGTCTTACCCGCGGATTCGATACGGGCAATCACCCGACTCAAAGACTGACATTCAGCCCACGATCCCTAAGGTAGGCCTTGAGATTCGGAATCGAAATCACGTTGAAATGGAAGACGGATGCCGCAAGCAGCACGGTAGCTCCAGCCATAGCCGCCTCGTAAAAATGCTCCATGGTTCCGGCTCCACCCGAGGCAACCACTTCGGCCTGCGTCACTGCCTTGATACCCCGTATCAGCGGAAGATCGTAACCCGTGCGCACCCCATCGGTACTCTTGCTCGTAGGAAGAATGGTGGCCGCTCCATAATCACCCACCTCTTTCGCCCACTCAATCGCATCGCGTCCGGTCGCGGTTCGCCCTCCATCGATGTAAACCTCATAGCCCGACGGCAATGCAGGATTTGCCCCGGCATCAATCGCCACCGTCACACGTTCACTTCCAAACTCACGGATCATCTGCGCAATCACATCCGGCTTGCGAAAGGCCGCACTACTCGTCGAAACCTTACTGGCTCCGGCCGCTAGTACCGCTTCGGCCACCGAACAATCACTGATCCCGCCACCCACCGTAAATGGCACCGTCACCACAGCAGCCGTTCGCTTCACAAGATCAATCATCGTCTGCCGACCCTCGATCGTCGCGGTAATGTCGAGCAATGCCAATTCATCCGCACCAGCCGCGCAGTAAGCCCTGCAGCATTCCACCGGATCACCGGCATCCTTGATATCCACAAAGCGGACACCCTTCACCACTCTTCCGTTCTGAGTGTCCAGACAGGGCATGATCTTGATCTTGTTGTTCATATCGCATTCATAGCGTATCCACTGAGCGCAATCAAGAATGGAGTTGGATGGCTCGTCCCTCGCCCACGACGATGGTATCGACCAACAGGTTTTTAGGTTTTGGAAGAAAGAGGAACCACGAACGACCCGAAAATCATGAAAAGAGGAAAACAATATTCAACCAGTAGAGTAGAGAGTGACGGGCGGCTATCGCAGAGCGATGCCTTTCCCGTCACTCCCCCTCGTCGAACCGGACGTGCGGATTGGAAGATGTCGTTTCACTCGGTA
>JAPXRV010000160.1:0-5195 GCA_033813415.1 Opitutales bacterium
CTTTTCGAGTTATTCTCATGAATTCAGAGACGCAGCACGCATACTATGGCAGATGATGAAATTGAAGTGAACGGCAAAATTGTTGCCGTACTTCCCGGCACCATGTTCCGGGTCGAATTGGAAAATGGACATCGGGTTTTGGCCCACATTTCCGGCAAGCTCCGGAAGAATTTCATCAAAATCACAGCTGGCGACACTGTCAAAATGGTGATGAGTCCTTACGATCTTGAAAAAGCACGTATCGTTTACCGCGTGCGAAACGCGCCTGCGCAAGGCGCAAGACCCTACACGCCGCGCAGGCGCTGATCAGCTCTCCTTTCGTTCGGGCATTGAAGTATTTGGCACACTGATACTTCTTATCTGAATGCACGGATAATCCGGGTTTATCTTGCAAACCCGCGGGTTTTGTTTCCGGTAAAGGGATTGCCCCGCTTACACTGTTTGCGGAGGCGGCTCATTGTATAGTACCGAAATCGAAATATCCATATCATGGCATTCGCATCGAATATCATCCGCACGATCGGACACACCCCTCTCATACGTCTGGAGAAAATCTCCAAGGAAGTGGGAGCGGAAATACTGGTGAAAGGGGAATTCTTCAATCCCATGGCCAGTGTCAAAGACCGCATCGGGTTGGCAATGATTGAGGCCGCCGAACGGGACGGAAAACTGTCCCCCGACAGCCTCGTGGTGGAGCCGACATCCGGCAACACCGGCATCGCACTGGCCTTTGTCTGCGCGGCAAAGGGCTACCGCTGCCTACTCGTAATGCCGGAAACGATGTCGCTCGAACGTCGGGTGCTACTGCGCATGCTGGGCGCGGAACTCGTTCTGACGCCCGGCCCGAGGGGAATGTCAGGCGCAATCGCAAAAGCCCAGCAGATTGTGGACGAGTCACAGGGCAAGGCCTTCATGCCCCAACAGTTTGAAAACCCGGCCAATCCGGAAATCCACCGTCGCACCACTGCGGAGGAAATCTGGGAAGACACCGGCGGCAACATTGACGCGTTTGTGTCTGGAGTGGGAACCGGGGGCACAATCACAGGGGTCTCAGAAGTGATCAAATCCCGCAAGCCATTGTTCACGGTCGCAGTGGAGCCCGAAGCAAGCCCGGTCATTTCCGGAGGAGCACCCGGACCCCACAAAATCCAGGGGATCGGAGCGGGCTTCATCCCGAAGAACCTCAACACCGCGATCATCGATGACGTGATCAAGGTGTCCAACGAGAACGCCCTTCAGACCGCTCAAATGCTCGCAACCAAAGAAGGGTTGCTGGGTGGAATCTCCACTGGAGCGAATGTGTGGGCCGCGATTCAGCTCGCAACCCGCCCGGAAATGGCCGGCAAACGCATCGTGACGGTTGGGTGCAGCTTCGGCGAACGCTACCTGAGCACAGCCCTCGCGGAACGCGCGCTCAGCGAAGTGAAGGACATGAAGGCATCCCCAATCGACTGAGCGATCAGATCTCTACCAAAAACTGGATATGGCGAACGTCGTATCCAGTTTTTTTGTCTCCAGAAATTACCAGCCTCCCAGATCTCTACTTATCTCCACCTGCCGAGGTCGCCGCCTTTTTCCCTTTCGCAGATGTGGATCCTGCCTTCTTCTCCCGCGGAGGGAACTGAAAACTGATTTTTCCGCTCTTATCCACGTGCAACGAGGCGGAGAACAGCCGGCCGGTTTTCTTCGATCGAAAACCCTGAATAACCTCCGTTGCACCATCCTTGAGCAGTTTTGCTACCTGTTCACGCGGGAGTGTCTTTCCAAGCATTGTCCGCCCCAACCGAAAGCCTTTGCCACCCTTGTGCTGGGTTTCGCATATGAAGGCCTGCGGGGTCTCGTAAACCGGGGTGCCATCAATCGGAGAAGCACCCACCACCGGACACGAAGTCAGATCCACAGGAGAACCGTTTCCATTGGCATCGTCCGAATCCGAACCATTTCCATTGCCGTTCGCAAAAACAAACTTCGGCTTGAAATCGGCATCCAGCTTGATAGTCGCAGAATAGGGCTTGCCGACTTTTGATCGGAAGCCGTCCAAGGGCCCGATTTCCCCTTTCTGAACCAAATCGGACAGCTCAGCCTCCGAAAACTGCCGGTTCCCGATCGTCTTGTAAAGGGTCACCAGACCGTCTCGGGATTTGTAAGCCCGCATTGATTCCAGCATGGGCTGGCCATCGGATGGAGATACGATACTCGACTCCTTGAGCGATTCCGCCTTCTCCTCGTATCCCCTCGCGCTGTCCACAATCTTGCGGGTGAGGTTGAGGATACCTTCCATGAACTGTTCACGGCTCAGCTTGCCTTGCTCCACTTGACGCAAGCGGTATTCCCACTCTCCTGTAAGTGCGGGGCTGGTAAGCTCCTCGACTCCAAGAGCCGTCAGAAAACGCATCAACTCCTCGGCCTTGGCAGTGGGAGAAAGGTCACGTCCCTCCCGGACCATGTAGTTTTCGCGGATCAGGTGATCAATGGTCGCCGCCCGTGTGGCCGGGGTCCCAAGCCCCTTTTCCTTCATGGCATCCGCCAAATCCTCGTCCTCAACAAGCTTTCCTGCTCCTTCCATTGCAGAAAGGAGGGTCGCTTCCGTGTAGCGGGCTGGAGGCTTTGTCACCTCGGCTTCCAAAGAAATATCCTCAACACTCCCCTTCCAGGCAGAGCCATCTTTATCAGCCGCACGCAGCGGAGGAATGGTGGCTTCCTTCGCCTGTTCACGGTCATAAACCGCCATCCAACCCGGATCCACAAGCACTTTGCCCTCCGTCTTGAAAGCATGCCCGGCCACCGTTGTGATACGGGTGGTTACATCAAATTCCGCAGCAGGGTAGAATACCGCCAGAAAACGGCGTGTCACCATGTCGTAGATCTTCTGCTCCTCCGGCTTCAGGTTCTTCGGCTTCTGCGTGGTCGGAATGATGGCAAAGTGATCCGACACCTGCCGGTTGTCGAAAACCCGGCGATCCTTCGGATTGATCAGCCCTTTCTTGAGGATGTGACTGGCAAAACCATCGTATGGCTCCACAAGACTCGCCAATGTCGCCGCACATGTCTCCGGATAGTCCTGCGGGAGCGCGCGGGAGTCGGTTCGCGGATAGGTCAACACCTTATGCGACTCGTAGAGGGACTGTGCGATTTTGAGCGTCATTCCGGACGGGAACCCGAAACGGTTGTTCGCCTCGCGCTGGAGCGTCGTCAAATCATAGAGCCTCGGCGCGATCTGCCGGGTCCGTTTCAGGGTCTCTGTGATCGAAGCGGATGCCGCATTCTTCACTTCTTCAAAGACCCGGTCGGCCTCGGACTTGGTCCAAATCCGATCCGCACGGTCATGGGCATTCTGGGGATCTTTCGAAAACGAAGAGCGCTGATACACTCCTTCATACTTGCCGGATTCGATCCCGAACCGGCCAACGATCCGCCAATAATCCTGCGGCTTGAAGTTGCGGATTTCGAGCTCGCGCTGCACCACCAAAGCCAAGGTGGGAGTCTGAACCCGTCCAACCGTTGCGACTTGCCGTGCCCGCATCCCATAGAGCCGAAGCGTCACCGCACGGGTTCCATTGATGCCGACCAGCCAGTCGGACTCCGACCGCGAGCGGGCCGCGTGCTCCAGCGGCTTGAGGCTTTCGCCCGGACGCAGGCTCGAAAACGCATCCAAGATCGCCTGAGGGGTCATGGACGACATCCACAACCGTTCGACGGGAAGCTTCTTTCCGGCCAGTTGATAAATGTAGGCAAAAATCAGCTCACCCTCGCGCCCGGCGTCACATGCATTGATAACACGACCGATGTCCTTGCGGGCCATCAGCTTTTTGAGCTCGGCGAACTTGGACTTTGTCTTCTCGATTGGTTTGAGCTGGAAACCCTCAGGCAATATCGGAAGAGCAGCCAAACGCCACATGCGGAGCTTCGGGTCAATGTCCTCCGGCATGTACAGTTCGACAAGGTGACCCACAGCGGATGCAATCACCCACTGGTCATCCTCGTAATGATCCCCCGTCTTCTTGATTTTGCCCAGCACCCTTGCGAGGTCTGCGGCGACACTTGGCTTCTCTGCGATGATAAGGGACTTCATAATCAGGCAATCCTGGCAATAATGTTCGTCAGGTTGTCCAACAACTCCTTCATCGTAGCCGAAGTCTCATCTCCCATGTTCGAAATCCGGAAGGTCTTGCCTTTCAGCTTACCGTATCCTCCGTCAATCACCATCTTGAACTCCTCGCGCAATATCTTGTTGAGCTTCGGAAGATCTATCTCGCGGGTATTCTTCACGCAGCTGAGCGAAACCGATGCGTAGCCCGTCTTCGGGAACAACTCAAATCCGTGCTCCTTTACCCATGCATGCACCAGCGCATTGTTCGCCGCATGGCGGTCATAGCGGTTTTGGATTCCTTCCGCCTCGATCTCCTGTAGCTTGGCATCAAGGGCAAAAATCAGCGCCACACAAGGGGTGCTGGGAGTCATGCCCTTTTCGTGGTTGGCCTGAAACTCCAGCAAGTCGAAATAGTATCCCCGGTTCTTCTGCTCCGCCGCCCGCTTCAATGCACGCTCCGAAACCGAAATCAGCGCAAGCCCGGGAGGCAAGGCCAATGCTTTCTGGGATCCGGTGATCAGAATATCGATTCCGAGCTTATCCTTGGGAATCGGCATCGTCGAAAACGAACTCACCGTATCCACAATCGAAATCACCTCAGGAAAACGTTTCAAAACCTCCATCAACTGTGGCAGCGGATTCATCATCCCGCAGGAGGTTTCGTTGTGGATGATCGTCACCGCATCATACGAGTCAGCTTTCAAAGCCTTCTCAAGCGCCTCGGGCTCGATCGGCTGCCCCCACTCCACTTGAAGCGCTCCGGCCTCATGTCCGCCGCGGAGCGAAACATCGTTCCACTTGTCCGAAAACGCTCCGCACATGCAGTTGAGGACCTTGCGGCGGCACACGTTATTCACCGCCCCTTCCATCACACCCCAGGCACTGCTGGTGGAGAGATACACGGGGTCCTTCGTGCCAAACAAAGCCTGCAGCCTGGGCTGCATCGACTGATAGAGGTTTACGAACTCGCTGCTGCGATGACCGATCATCGGTCGGGCCATGGCGGCATAAGTTGAGGGAGAGACCGCAATCGGCCCCGGGATGAACAATTTCACACTCACGGTTGGGAAGACTTGATGATCTTACGGTTGTTATCGCTCAGCGT
>JAPXRV010000161.1:0-5065 GCA_033813415.1 Opitutales bacterium
GTCGATGAAACTGCTCTTTCCTTCGGAAGCGACCCGTTCGGGATCGGGATGGCAGATCGGGTGGAGGGGCCCACCTTCTCCTGAAAGCGGTCCAATGATTGTCGAGGTGTTTGTCCGGGTTTTGAGCGAGGAAGGGGCGAGGCTTATCCATCAGCTTGAGTCTGGAAATGTCGTCGGGGACTGGTGGGATGTGGCAGAGCGGTTTTCGAAGGTTTTCTCCATTCGTGTCGTTGTCGAATCCGGGGCATGAGAGACCATTTCCGCCTGGGTTTAACGCAATACTATCCGGACGAATCGGGAATCGATCAGTTTCACCAAAACCATCATTGACAGGGGGAATCTGTCGGGCCTAGGGTTTTGTCAACTTCAAGTTCCAATTACGCGTTAATCAACAGTTTGCGGAGTTGTGGCTTGGATTTAAAACGCAAGATTAACTAATGTTTAACGTTAGGCGGTTACCCTTTCAGCATCCCGGCGGTTAGGGTGACCCTAATGGGTAACAGGACAGTTTTGTTTCGCTGCTATGGCATTGGTATTTTCGATCATCAACAACAAAGGCGGTACAGGAAAGACGACGACTGCGCTGAACCTTGGCGCGGCTCTTTCGTTGATGGGCAAGCGTGTGCTCCTGATCGATTTTGACAGCCAGTGTAACTTGTCTTCGGCGTTTGGAGTGGATGCAAGCGGGCACCACGGAAAACCCGAAATGTTGAGTGTGGGTGATGTTTTGCTGGGGCGTTGCCAGATCCGGGATGCAATTGTTCAGGTGGGCTCGATGAGCCTGTTGCCATCGACGGATCGTTTGCTGGATGTCGAGTTCCAGTTGAACAATGAACCGGGCCGCGAGTATGTGCTCAAGGAGCAGGTGGACCGGATTGATAGTGAATACGATTTCGTTCTGATCGATTGCCCTCCGAGTCTCAGCACGCTGAGCACGAACTCACTCGTGGCAGCCCAGTATTTTATCGTGCCAATGCAGGCTGAGAATTTTGCCTTCATCGGACTCGACCGGATCATGTTGACCTCCGAGAAAGTGAAGAAGCGCATGAATCCGCTTCTCGAGTTGTCCGGGATTCTTTTTGTAAAGCTCGTTCACCGCACCAAGTTCAGTCAGGCGGTGATCACCAATCTTTCGACCAACCGGGATTTCGAGGGTAAGATGTTCAACACCTTCATCCGGCAGGACATTGCGTTGATGGAATCAGCGGCATTTAATCAGACGGTATTTGAGTATGCGCCCGATAGCAGGGGAGCAGAGGACTATAAGGAATTCGCCAACGAACTTGTGAGGAAACATGGCCAAGGTTAAGCTTACGATCAACGATATCCAAAAGGCGCTTCTTTCGGGCACCAAATACATCAAGGAAACGGAAGTTGAGCCGGAGGCTCCTGAAGAGATCCAGGAGGAGTGTGAGATTGCGCCGGAAAACCAGATTCTGATCGATCCGGTGGTTTTCAAGAAGTTGAGCATCCTCGCCCACTACAGTCAGGAGGGAGTGGAAGAAATGATTCACAATGCACTGGTGCACTTCCTGCGCGTGAAGTCCTACCAACTGGAGCGGGCGATTCAACAGATGGCCAAGGAGGAAGCGGCCCGCGAGGCGGCAGAAAAAGCCGCACAAGAAGCCGCCCGGAATTGATATTGGGTCGTTGTTCGTGGGCGACTCCCTGGTGGTGGACTCAGGATTGATTTGCTTAGAGGTGAGTATCTTCTTGGCCAGGTAACAATCCAGACCAGAATCGGGACGTTTATTGAGCCCGATCCAATCGTGGATTCCAAATCAACCCATGACGCTTGGGTCTTTCGGTGCATCGGGTGCTTCCTTTTACTATCAGGTTAGGCTTGAGTCTTAGGAGGGATTCTGCGAGATTTCTGACTTATGGACACTTTGATTGCTGTGGTTTCGCATCCGTTCGTGTGGGGATTGTCGCTCGGTCTTTTGATCGCGTTGTTTGTCTTGATCCAGGCGATGTCGCGCGGACGTGAGCTGCGGGAGCGTATCCGCGAATCATCCTTTGAAGTGAGCAAGCTGCGTTCGCACCTCCACACCCAGATGGAGATTCTCGCCAAGGGAAATGAAAGCATGAAGGCTGAGCTGGAGGAAGCCCGCAAGCTCAACGAAAACCTCCGTATCACGAACTCCACCCTCATGCAAAAACCCGGGCGTGCCGAGCTCCGGATGCTCCACACCTATGAACGTGCGGTTCGCTTGATGACTGAGCGCGCCCCCGGTTTTGCGCTGGGTTGGGAAAATGCGCTTCAGGAAGCTGAACACGATGTCGAAATGGTTGAAAAAGGATTCCTTCCCATGGTGAAGCGGGTGTTCCGTCCCTCCCTGTACTCGGGTGATATGCGCAAGGCCCTCCAGGATACCTCCGATTCCTGACTCCGGCAGGAAGGGTTTAAAAGAAAGCGCCACGGGCCACGGCTGAAGCCGTGCCCTCCGGGGCGCTGGTTCCATTTTGGGGCGAATGGCGGAACTCTAAGCTCACTCTGGCGTAAGCCGTTTCCGGAGTGGGCGACTTCAGTCGTCCTCTTCTTCCTCCGACGCCTCAACCCCTGCTGCAGTGGTTAGAAGAAAGCCACGGCTGAAGCCATGGCCTCCGGGCGTTCCATTCGAGCGCGAGGGAGATTCAAAGCTCGCTCTAGTGAAAGGCGGCGTTTCCGGAGTGGGCGACTTCAGTCGTCCTCTTCTTCCTCCGGCGCCTAACCCCTGCCTTGGGGAGGCACGGAGGCTGCGGCTTCAGCCGTAGCCCACTCACTACCTTGCGGATGCCTGTTTCAGGTAGGGATGAGCGTCCCCGCTCATCCGCTTGGGCGCCTCAACCGCTGCTGCAGCGTCAAAAGAAAGCCACGGATGAAGCCGCGGCTTCCGGGGGCTGTTGGTCGATGTGATCCTGAAGTCAGATAATCCCCAAATTCGTGTTGGGGATGCCATCCTCTCCATATCCGATCTGAATTCCGGAAGGATTCCTCGCCGCTATCCCGGAATTGTCGGAGGAATTTTGCTTGATTATCCGCTACAGCGGACGAATATCATGATGAAAGTGAACGGTTGTGCATATTTAGGGATGCAATTGTTGGAAAATTTTCGGGAGCCGCATCACACGATACCACAATGTATTCCTTCTAACGGTGAAAGGATCAGAATGAAGTCAAAGGACTACAAAAAATTGCGTTTCGATCGCTATATTGAGGCGCTGCGGGAAGCTCTCAAGCACCTCGAAACGAAGCCTTTTGGATGCGAACAGAAGGATGTTTGGATGGCATTCAATAACTTGGAGATATACAACAACAGAGAATCCATATATGATGAAAATCAGGATTGCGGGTTGGCTGCTTTCCTCGATGATCTAGTTGACGCAACACCACCGGTCGCCAGTGAAGTGAAACGCGCTATACGTGAGGGAAAAAAGCTGTTATCGTCCCTTTCGGAGGTTGCACCTCATCCTATCCTCAAGACGCTTCCTCAAATCCATGACGCGTTTATCGCGAAGCTTTCCGCCAAGCTGCCAAAGGCGGACAGACCAAATGGTTGCAGGTGGATGAAGCCTTTGCTTTCAAAGCGCACGGTTTTTACCAAAAGCCAGAAAAAGGCCTTTGAGCGCCTTTGCGAGGCTGTGGATTTGTTTTATTCCGCTGGAGATGGAGATGCCCGTTTGAATCTTCCCAATTGCGATCTCAATCTTAACCAACTGATGGTTGCTCCCACTGGCAGCGGGAAAACGATATTGGTTGAAGCGGTTGGGCGGGAGTGCGGATGTGAAGTGATGCGCGTTACACGCCAGACGCTGGTTCCGGTTGGGGCCGTCGACGGGGTTCCTACCTTGAATCGTCTCGCCTCTCTGCTCTTGCAGAAGGACCGTGTTCTCCTGCACATCGATGAGCTTGACAAATGCCTTTCCAACAATGACTCAAGCTGGGAGCGCACCAACATGGATACTATCTACTCCATTCTCGAAGGTCGGGTTGACTGGAGTGCTATTGATCTCAAACCGGAGACTGTCAGCCAGCTGAATAAGATGGGTGCTATCGATGGGAAACCGCCTACGTTGGCCGCCATTTTTCGGAAAAAAGTGTTTTTTGTAGCATCGGGGACCTGGCAATCTATCCACGCAAGTCGCGATCCTGCTGCAATCAAGCTTGGTTTTGGGGGTAATTCCCAGGTGGGCGATGAAAACGAAGGAGCAGCTCTCATGCGGCGGTTGAGGGACGAAGGAGGACTGCCTGACGAGATTGCCCGAAGGTTCTCGCTCAATGTAATCCGGCTTGAGTATCCGGACGTCGAAGATACCCATCGCATGCTGGAAGCGCTTGGGATTTACCGTTTGGCGAAGAAAGCAGGTCGAACGATTCGCCCCGAGGATATTTGCTACGAGGGTCACGGGATGTCTGTCCTTACGAGTCTCGCGACCGAGTTGACCTTGGAGTGCAATCGCCTCACTAAGTCCAATCGGCAGCGGAGAATCAAGGTAGAGAGCGATGACCTCAATGTAATGGCTGACTAAGCTCGATTAGCTCTTGTATTCCGGATACAAGAGCCACGTCCAGGACTGAGGGCTTTGTATTCTGCTTTCGTTTGATGTCGGTTTGTGCCCCGATGTAAATAACCGTGTCTGTAAAACAGATAACGATTTACTGGATAGCTTGTCGGGCAACGCGGCTATTGGGATCGGATGGTCCGGGATGGTGAACACTTTTCGCGGTGCCAACGCTACATTCGTGCCAACCCCGCAAAAGGAAATCTGCATCCCGGACAGTATTCCCTCTCTTTCAATTCGACCCGGAAGAAGGGTGACTCATCGCTGAAGTAGAAAGAAAGCGCCACGGACTTGATCATGAGCTCCGTCGAATGGCTTAAGCCGTGGCCTCCGGGCGCTGATTGCATTTTGGGGCGAGGGAGGGGCTCAGCGTTGGCCGCGACGCAAGCCGTCTTCGGAGTGGGCGGCTTCAGCCGTCCTCTTCTTCCACCTATGCATGAACCCTGCCGCAGCGGTAGAAGAAAGCCACGGCTGAAGCCATGGCCTCCGGGCGTTCCATTCGAGCGCTAGGGAGATTCAAAGC
>JAPXRV010000162.1:0-5022 GCA_033813415.1 Opitutales bacterium
GCACTAATACACCAAACATCCGACAGGACTCCTCCTATGCTCCTTCACATTGATCCACACAGCGGCATCCCGATCTTCCGGCAATTGCAGGACCAGATCCGGATGGCTATTCTCTCGGGTCTGTGGAAGGAGGGAGACGAGGTGCCTGCCACCCGCGCGCTTTCTGAATCGTTGGGGGTGAACCCCATGACTATCAGCAAGGTGTACTCGCTGCTCGAGATGGAAGGCTGGCTGGAACGTCGCCGCGGAAAGCCGTTGGTGGTCAAGGGCAGGCCATCCGATTCCAACGAGGACGCCGAGCGCGTGTCCCTTTTGCGGGACTTGTTACGTCCGGTGGCCCATCGCGTCCGGCAGTTGGGCATCAGCGAGGAGCTGGCCCTCCGCGAGTGGGAGAACCTGATCCGCCAAAGCGATCCTTCGTCGGATTCCGCAAACCGCCCGGATTCCCGATCCAGCCGCCCTTAGCTCCCTTTTGTTTATATCGAATAATCTATCCTCGAACCAAACCATGAATCCATCTCCCCTAACCTTCGACCACGTTCTCAAGTCCTTTGACGACACGATCGCCTTGAACGAAATCACCTTCAGCATGCCTGAACGGGGGATCGTGGGTCTGGTCGGACGCAATGGCGCTGGAAAAACAACCCTGCTGAACGTGGCTGCCGGTCTGCTTATCCCGGATTCGGGTGAGGCCTACACGTTTGGGGAGCCCGCATCCAAGCTGAGTAGTCGGGCTTTGTCCCGGTTGGGAGTTGTTCCGCACAAGCCCCAGTTCATGGAAACACTCAGCGCAGAGGAATACCTTCGCATCATCGCGAATTTCTATCCGACCTGGGATTGGGAGCGGGTGGCAACCCTTTACAATGCGCTGGAGATTGAACCCGGGAAACGGATTTCCACCCTCAGCGAAGGGCAACGCCAGAAGCTTTCCATAATCGCTGCGGTTGGACACCATCCGGAGCTCCTGCTCATGGATGAGCCGATGTCGAACCTTGATCCCATTGCCCGGTCCGAAACCATCCGCATGCTCTGGCAAGTGATCGAGGAGGATGAGGCACTCGTCGTGTTTTCGTCCCATATTCTCACCGATGTTGAAAAAGTGGCGGATTGGGTGACCTGTCTCGATTTCGGACAACTCCTAGCCAATCAAAGCCTCGATGACTTGCGCGAAGCGTATCTGCAGTGGACGGTCCGTGATCCCGATGCCAGCCTGGACGAGGTCCGGATCCGGGAGAACAAGGCTGTGATCTCCCACAAGCGGGAAGCGGGGGTGGTCCGGATCACGCTGCATACCGATGGGGAAGGGAATGCTTCGGCCTTGCGGCAATCGATCCAGACCCCGATCGAGGAACGCTGCCTCACCCTGGATGAAATCTTCCCGATCCTGTGCCCGCCCCAAGGCTCCAAAAGGATTTTGCCGACACCGATCGTTTGGTAGCTCCGGCTTTCCTGCAACCTCCCGTGTGTTCATGAAAACGATTACCGCTTACTTCCGTCTCTGGAATGATCTGCGTCCGGCCCAAAGGGTGGGGACCGGGATTGGCCTGTTCTGGTGGTTGGTCCTTGTCGTCATTCTCGTCTGGAGCATGAGGAAGCATGGGATTCCAGGCTTGGAAACTTTTACGTGGATTGCGCTTTTGCATGGGGCGCTATTGTCACGGTCGTCGGTGGCATGGTTTCACTCACCCGGTCTGATTCCGATCCTTCCGGAAGCAAAAAAGAAGTCATGGGTGCTCAGTATTTCGGACATTTTCGCAACCGCCGCGGTCCTGACTGTCCTGAGCACGTGGGCGAAGTCCATTGCCGGTGAAGCGGCACAGCCGCTTGGCGATTTCCTCTTGATTGCGTCGAATGGATGGCTCGCATGGATCGTTTGTTACGTGGGGCTGCGTGCCCGGTTTTCCGAGGATATCCGTTCAATGATAGTATCATTGTTGCTTGTTGGGGGGATGATCGGAGATCGAAACTTCGATAGTCCGTTTCTCCTGCTACTGGTGTTGGCTGTCGGGCCGGTAATTGTCTTTCCGGTTTCGGTTGCAAACCCATCCCCAGGAGACTCATCAATCTTCTCTGACAAAAGCCCTTCGAAAGGGATAACAGCGAGAATCGTGGAGTTCTACAGGGAGCAATGGACACTGCTTCTGCCCACTTCACGTTCATGGCCATCTTTCTTGATCATAATACTCTCGTTTTCCGGGATGATGTGTCTGGGGGTATTCGTAACCCGGTGGCTGCTTGGAAGCACGATTCGCGAAACCTATGTCTTTCAGATGGCTGTGGGAGCTCCGATTTCTCTATTCTTGCTCGCGAACTTCCGTGAATCCTCGCTTCCTGGTTTGATGGGTTGGTCGCGCCAACGTTGGGCCCGTGCGCATGTCTTGTTTCGTGCGCGCATTTGGTCGGCATGGGCCCTGGCGGCGGTCCTGTGTATCGCCACGATGGAGTCCTTGCGCTTTCTATGGAAACCATCTCCGGAGCTATCCGAAAGCGGAATTTATTCCCTTGTGGCATGGAGCTTGTTCTTCTGCTTCCTGCTCGGAACGGTGCGGATCTTCCGATATGCGCTCCTCGACCCTTTCCGATTCCGTCTCAGCAACAAAAGCCGCGCATGGAGTTTTAGCACACTCAAGGCGCTTGGTTGGCACCCAGCATATCCCTTTCTTCTCATTGTCTATTTCCTGTCAATGCCCAGCATCATCTATCTCGCGTACTTTGGTCTCGCTGGGTCTCCCGAAACCACGGATACGTATCAGAGTTTCGCACTCACGATGCTGGTGCTCAGCATCCTGAGCTGGGGCCTCAGTTTCCGCCTTCAATATCGAGCCATCCTCAACCGCGACCTCGTATGAAACGGTTCATGTCCTATTTGCGTCTTTGGAATGACCTGCGTGCCGCCCAACGGCTATCCCGTCCACTGTTTGCCTTACTGTCATTGGCCGTTTTCCTGTCCTTTCTGTTGGAGGACCTGTCCTCCTCCGGACAATTGTCCATGCCGGTTTTCCAGATGGTTGTGTTTACCCATGCCATATTGGTTGGTCGATACGCCTGGCCCTGTTTCGTTTTCGGAAAAGGGATTCCCAATCTTCCGCAAAGGAAACTCAGATCAGGGATCGTTTTCATCGCTGATTCCTTGATGGTGCTGGGTGGCATGAGTTTGCTGGCGATGGTTTCCGATGGAGGGATTCACAGTGGGATGTCAGTGTTCACGGGCGTTCTGCTCCCGATGGCACTGTGGATGATTGTGGGTTGGGGGCTGGCTCTGGCAATTACCCTTCCGATAGCGCATATGTTGAAGCATAAGCCGCTGAAAACGGTTTTGGTCGGCTTTGGGTACGTAATCGCGTTATGGATATTGATAGCACTTGGGAACGAGGAAACAAGAATCATATGTTGCTTTCAGGCCATTTTGGTGTTCGCGTTTTCAACCTCCTATACATCTATCCAAAGAGAACCTACGGAACCCATAACCAAAATCCCGACAAATCGTGTTCGGCTTGGCATTCTCCGGTTTTATAGGCTGTTCTGTCCCTCGGAAAGGCATCACACCATATCATTGATCCTGAAGATCGTGTGCCTTCAGTTGTTCGTTTTTTTTGTAATAGTTGCTGGGATGGCCGTATCAATAACAATGATGCATGACACCATGCAGGATGAGAATAACGTGTTTTCCAGTCTATTGACCGTCTATTTCCTTTCGTCGTTCTTGCAATCATCTCTGTTCCTGACTCCACCCGAATCCTTATTTCCTTCGCTCATGGGCCTGTCACGACGGGAATGGGCCAGATCCAGTGTTTCGCAGCGTGCCCGCACCTGGGGAGTCCAGAGTCTGGTGGTCGCTATATCGCTTACCCTCATCGCTATCGGAATGGACCACAGCAACTTGATCCAGGTTCCATGGTCGGAATGGTTGGGAAGATCATTCCTATGGTATGCGTTCTTTTTTGCATTGTCCGGGCAGTTGCGGGTTTTACGCTATGGGCACTTTCCCGCATTGCACCTCCAGGGCAACTTCCGCCGGGCTTGGAATATCCACCGCTGGATGGGTAGCTGGTTGGCCCTCCCCATCCTGGTGATCACGACAGCCGGTATGGCAAACATGCTCGCCAACCACCCCCAACTTAACCTGTTCTCACTCCCCTCATGGCAACAGCCGGAGATGATTCTCTACCTGAGCCTATGCCTGGTGGTCGCAGCCGCCTCATGGGGCTTCAGTTTCCGCCTCCAATACCGAGCCATCCTCAACCGCGACCTCGTATGAAAACGGTTCCATTCGCTCCTGTTTTCCTTTCTGGATCGTTGTTCCCATGGCGACACGTTTAGCGGAAAATTCGAAGATCATCTGAAATCAACCGATCGAACAACTATCTCACTAGCTATGGAAAAGCTCAGACTCACCATTCTTGATAGAGTTCCTTTCCGATTTGGAAAGGGCAGAGTTTTAAGGGCAGTCTTGTATCTTGGAACATTTCACACCCTCATGTTTCTAATTGCGGTATTGGCTATTGGGGCTTTCGACACCGGCTACAAAGATTTTGTGATTGCACATATTCTGTGGATTGCGCCGGTTCTTTTTCTGCTGGCCTTACCGGTTACAATCGGGGCTTTCTCGCTCGTGGGTGTGTTCGGGCGGACCGTTCGAGAACTCCCCACTTCATACGATGTCCGACTGCAACATAGGTTGAGACAAATGGGATACGAAAAGTGCTTTGAGGAAGGAGACACTACCATGTATATTCCCTGTGAGCATAATCCGTGGGACCTGGCGGGAAACACGGAAATCTGGATTCAGAAGTGGAATGACGAGATCCTGTTGGTAAAGGCCAGAAAGTTGGAAGCAAAAACACTGTTTGAAGACGGATGAAAGCCTCAGTGCACATGAAACAACTATACACTTACCTGAGACTCAAGGGCTATAGACTGGGCTATGTCCTCAATTTTGGAGCAGCGCTGATGAAGGATGGAATCAGAAGGGTAGCCAATGGTATCAGCGAATGAAAACTTGGCGTCTTTGCGGCTTGGCGT
>JAPXRV010000163.1:0-4968 GCA_033813415.1 Opitutales bacterium
TCGTAATCCTTACCTGATATCAGGTTCGCATAGTTTGGGATGCTTTTCCAACGGCTTGTTTCATAAAAAACTGATAGGGATAGGACAAAACTTAGATCACGACCGTTGCAGGAGGCTTTGCATGGCTGAGATTATGTGATCCGGGTTGAATTGGTGGGGTGAATGTGCTTCAAACTTGGACCCATGAATGCAAATCCGTCGCCGAATCTTCCCGAAATCATTCTGCCGCTTGACCTTGACACTCCCCGCGAGGCATGGCGGGTCATCGAGCGAATCGGAGGCGACCTGAAATGGGTGAAAGTCGGGCTCCAGATGTATTTGCGCTGGGGGGATGGCTTTGTGAAGGAACTGGCCAAGGAAGGTTTCTCGATCTTCCTCGACCTGAAGCTCTTCGATATCCCGAACACGGTGGCGTCCGCGATCCGGAGCATCGGGGATTTGCCGGTTGCGCTGACAACCCTCCACACACTCGGAGGGGTTCCAATGATGCGGGCTGCAGTCGAGGCCCGGGACCGGGTGGCTCCGCACATCCGGTTGTTGGGTGTGACGATCCTGACTTCGATGGATGTTGCCACGATGAACCGGGTGGGAATTCCCGGCGAGGTTGGCTACGAGGTCGTGCGGTTGGCCGGATTGGCCCGCGAAAGTGGAGTGGATGGCGTGGTGTGTTCGCCACAGGAGCTGGGGTTGTTGCAGGCCGCCGGAGTGAGGGATTTGACATTTGTGACTCCCGGAGTGCGGCCAGCGGACGCGTCAGCGGACGATCAGTCGCGGATCATGACGCCTGGAGAAGCGGTTCGGGCCGGTGCACGGTATCTGGTTATTGGCCGCCCGATTACCGCGGCTCCTGATCCGGCAGTGGCTTTCCGGGCCATCAACGAGGAAATGCTTCAGGCCTTCCGGGCGTAACGCCAGACCTCAAGAAAACAGCGTGCGAAGGCGGAGGGTTCTTTGCTGATCCAATCGTCGATGTCGGCAGGTGTCAGCCACTTGCCATCCTGAATCTCATTCGGATTGGGCTTTGGCTCCAGCTCCGTTGAGCATTTGAAGACACCGGTGAACTCGTTGCCTGTGGACGGAGAGGCCGGGATGATTCCAATCTGGACCGGAGCGGATTCGGGTATGATTCCCAGTTCCTCGTCGAGCTCGCGGATTGCGGCATCCGGATAACTCTCGCCCGGGTCGACGTGGCCGGAGCTGGAGGAGTCCCATTTGCCCGGCGCGCTATCCTTGGTGAGTGCCCTTTGTTGAAGGTAGACCTTTCCATCGCTCCTCGAAACCAGGATATGAACCGCACGGTGCATGAGTCCGTCCCGGTGCACCTGCCAGCGCGGGAGTGCCCCGATCTGGCGGTCCTGATCGTCGACCACCGGAAGTAACTCGTGAGGGTTTTGGCCGGAGTGCGGTATGGCGTTATCTTCTTTCATCAGAATCTGGTTTATCCGGGAATAGCTGTGAATCGACAAGCCCGATGTCAGGCAAGCGCATTCAGCCCGACTTGATCATTGGACAGGATCTACCGGATTGAAGAAGAAGAAGAGGCTCTCTCACGAAGGCACCAAGGCGCGAAGGGAGGAGAATTGGAGATTCAATCGGCGAAAATCTGAGGATGAGAAGTTTTTTAACCACTGATGAACACTGATGAACACTGATAGGGGAGGTATGAGCCCGATAGTCGATTTCCAATGAACAATGTCCGATGGTTCCATTCAGAGGGTCGGGGAAATTTAAGAGGGTTTTCGCGCAGGGGCGCTGAGAGCGCGGAGAGATGGGATGAACCACGAAAGGCTCAAAAATCACGAAAATGGGAGGGAAGATTGGCTCACCGGGACGGTTCGCCCTACCAGCGTGAGGGGATTCCATGAGTGGGCGGGTGAGTGGTACGTTGGGTTGGACAAAGGATTCTTGCCACAGAGATCACAGAAAACACAGAGGGATGAGGATGTTTCTTATCCTGTGGATGGGAAGATGAAGAGGGGCCGCGAGCAGGATGGTCTTGCTACAATGGGAGGCACGTTGTGGGTAGGGATGAGCGTCCCCGCTCATCCGCCGCCATGCGGTGAACTGCTGCTGGTGCGTGGATATAGAGGATGGCTGAAGCCACCCACTCCGTAAGAGGGCATATGGGAGGGATCTACAGGATTTCCCGGATTAAAGAAGAAAATGACATAGGGGGACCCCAAGGAAGATTGAATTGAGTCATCATCCCCGTAGCGGAACACGTGAGTGTTCCGACCCTCGATTCTCCTATATCCTCGGTAGCGGAAAGTGTGAGCTTTCCGACATTCGAGTTGTCATCGGTTTGTGTCTTTTGACCGGCAGGTGGTATAAGAAACAAGAGGGCCTTCACCACAAAGCGCTCAGAGCTCACAATGCGTCCGCGGGTTGACAAGATTGGTGGTTTTGGTAATTTTTGGGGGTATGAACAGGCTTACCATTGAGATCGAACCTGAACAGCATCGGCAGATAAAGACTCTCGCTTCCTTCGCTGGTATGACGATCAAGGAGTATATTCTTTCGAAAACCCTTACGCCGTCGAGTGCAGCGCAACAGGAGCCTGCGGACACGACCGCTCGACTGCTGGGATCCCCGAAGAACGCCAAACGGCTTCGTGAAGCCATCAGCTCCAAAACACCGGAAGACCTGGTATTCGAAACGATGGAGGATTTGAAGCGTGCGCTTGGAATTTAGGGAGCGGGCGTTCGAGGACCTGCAGTATTGGGTTCAAATGAACCCCAAGGTTGCCAAGAGGTTACTCCGGTTGATTGAGGAAACCCAACGGGATCCGTTCGGAGGTGCGGGAAAACCCGAGGCTTTGAAAGGTGAACTCGCTGGGTGGTGGTCAAAGCGGATCGACAAAGAGCATAGGCTCATCTATCGGGTTGAAGGGGATCGCATAATCATAGCGCAGGCCAAAGGACACTACGACGATTGATTATTACCCCATGATTGTTGCAGCCGAAGAGATTTCTTCCACCCGCATATAATGAAGACCTGCACCTGGGATGGGATCTACAGGATTGAAGAAGAAGAGGGTTCTCGCGCTGAGATTCGGAGACGCAGAGGGAAGATCGGCTCGGTGGGTTTTGAAATCGAGGATGGCTGAAGCCACCCCCTCCGGAAGAGGGCCATGGCGGGATCTATAGTATTGTAGAACGTTTGTTGTTACCACCTAAATTGAAGTCGTACATTTGGCCGATTTTGGATTGTAGCGTTATTGGAAACTGGGGGCTATTCAATTGGAAGGCGACGGATCCGCGATTTCTCGAGATCGAAACTGATCAAAGCTCCGTTTTGCAGGTCAGGTAAGCATTCGTTGAAGCAACGGAACACTTGAGCTCCAATTACTTTTGGATCGAGGACCATAGAGCGAATCAGAAAAACGCTTGGACTCTGGAATTGGGTTGCCGCGAGAATGGAGCCAAAATCGGTGTCATTGGTGAGAATGACTGTTCCTGTTGATTTAGCGTAACGAAGAATGTCGATATCCGGAGCGTCAAAAGCTCCCAGTTTTGACCAATGGAGGGCCTCATGGCTGTCTCGAAAAACCAGTCCCATTCGGGAGACAGGTTCATGTCGATCACGATTCTCATTCAGGCGCTTTTTTCGACAAATACAATCTCCTCCTCCTGAGATCGCCATGCAGCGAAGCGTAAGCAGTCGTCGATTTGCCCGGACGTCAAGTAAGGGTACATTTCAAGAAGCCGCTCCCTGGTGACTCCCGAACCAAGCTGACCCACAATGGTTCCCACAGTAACCCGGGTGCCCCGTATGCATGGCTTGCCTCCCATTACGTTGGGATCCACAGTAATTCCATCCACCATTTGCATATTGCGTAACCTATTGAGGCGGTATCTCAAGTCAAGATCGGGCACCGGTAAAGAAGGTAAGCAAAGAACAGCGAGGGAATCGTTCTGTTTATCCTGTTTTCTGTAAATTGCTTTGGGAATTCGGGGCGTTTGGGGCTTGGGAAGGGGCTGGCCCCGCTCGTCGATGTCTGATGGTTTCATTCAGAGGATTGAAGTGACTAAAAAGGGTTCTCACGCAGAGACCCGGAGATACAAAGGAAAAGGGGGATTAGACGTCACCACGAACCTCACAAAATGCACGAAAAAAGAGGGAAGAGCGGCTCGGTGAGGACACCTATCCCTAGCGGGTTCCGGAAACTCCACAGCTTGGAATTTGAAATGAGGGGAAGAAGAGCGCGAGCAGGGATGCTCCCGCTACAATTGGGAGTGCTGTTGCGGGTAGGGATGAGCGGCTGGGGGGGATGGATATTGAGGATGGCTGAAGCCACCCACTCCGGAAGAGGGCTTTGGGCGGGATGTTGAAACCTATCCTGTTAATCCCGTTCATCCTGTCTGTTCCTCTTCTCTTTTTGGACAGGGTTTACAGGATTAAAGAAGATTTGTCTCACGCCCGTTTGACGCTGCATGCAGCGTCTGCACTCAAGACGCAAAGCCGCCAAGGAAGAGGGATTGAAGAATTTTTACCACGGAGTACGCGAAAATCACGAAGGGGCCCCCTATGTCAGGAAAGCTGTCGCCTGAACAGAAGAAGACCAAAAGATTGGAGCAGGTGAAGCGATGGATTGACGCTTACTCAGCGGAAGGGGTCGATTGGCGGTAGGTTCCAGATGCCTCGTATACCATTGGGAAATCGCTTGGGCATTTGATTGAATCGAGCGAGAGGTCCACATCAAGATCGGGCCATCGGAGATGTTCGGGACCTTCCTCTCTTACGTTAAAGACCATCTGGACCGAAGCGTTCTGAAACCACGGAAATTCTGAAAATGACAGAAAATACTCCTTCGCCCGATATAGAATCCAGACTCCGAATGGAGATATATCCGTGACCTCAGGTCCGGAAGTGTTTGTTCCAATGCTTGCAGATTTCATCTGATGCTTCCTTCACGATGTTCGCGAGTTCTTTCAACTCTTTCTGTGAAAATCCATGATTCTTCGCCAG
>JAPXRV010000164.1:0-4854 GCA_033813415.1 Opitutales bacterium
CAACCTTCTGGCCTTTGTGTTCTCGGCTGTGGTTGGTGTGGTCTTCGGTTTCGCCCCGGCAAGAAGGGCGGCCCGGCTGGATCCGATTGAGGCCTTGCGTCATGAGTGATCCTTGGCTCTTATGGAAAACAGCATATGCGCATTCTTCTGGTTGAGGACGATCCGGCTCTGAGACGCTCGCTGGCTGCCACTTTCCGCGAGGAGGGTTACGCAGTCGATACTGCCGCGGATGGGGAGGAGGGCTTGGCTAAGGCCAATGGTGGCGTCTACGACGCAGTTGTCCTGGATGTGATGTTGCCGTTGATGAACGGCTGGGAGGTCTTGGAGCGCATACGCCCGGATAACCGAGTGCCGGTTCTGATGCTGACTGCGCGGGATACCGTTCCCGATCGTGTAAAGGGACTCGACAATGGAGCGGATGACTACCTTACCAAGCCGTTTGATGTCGATGAATTGTTGGCCCGTGTGCGTGCGCTCATCCGGCGGAGCGAAGGATTGTCGCACCCGGATATTGTGATCCGGGATATCCGCATCGACACCGTCCGGCGGCGGGTTTCAACCGGGGAGGGAGAGATCCAGCTCACGCCGATGGAATATTCGCTTCTGGAGTATCTTTCGATCCGCAAGGGAAGTGTGGTCAGCCGGACTACCCTGTATGAGCGGCTTTTCGATGAGTCCGACGACAGTTGCTCAAACCTGCTGGATGTCCATGTTTCCAATATCCGGCGTAAACTTGGCGCGGACGTGATCACGACCCGCCGTGGGCATGGATACTGTGTGGAGGTTGAATAAAGCGCTGCCATGAAATCCGGATTTCCATTTCACTCGATCCGCTGGCGAATCCAGGTTTGGCATGCGGTTATTCTGCTGGTTGCGATTATCGCGTTTTGTATCACGGCCTACCGTTTGGCATGGATACATCAACTCCGGAGAGTGGACCGTGTGGTCGTGGAGCGGGAGCGTGCGCTGATCTCCCATCTGATCCATACCGGGCGGAAGGTCTTGTCCGATGAGGGATCCGGAAGCCGGCCACCTCATGTGACCTTGGATTTGCTACTGGAGCGGGGAGTCGACTTGTCGGAGGGACTCTCGGATGTTTTCGGTGGGCAGGATACCGGGCACAGTTTCTTCATGTTCCTCGATCCGGCTGGCGCGGTTCGCATGCGGTCACCGAATGCCCCAATGTCGATGCTCTTACCGGATGTAGGTGAGTCCGGAATGGTGGAGTTGTCCCGGATATCGGGTTCCTACCGCGAGAGCGTGCGGCGGTCGCCATCGGGTGTGTGGAGTGTCGTGGGGCGTGATATCTCCGGAGAGATCGAGGAAATGCGTCATTTCGCCTTGTCGCTTACGGCAAGCGGCTTTGCCCTTTGGTTGGTCGGCTTGACCGGTGGATGGTGGATCGCCGGAAGGGTGATCCGGCCCATTCAGACCATCGGGCGTACGGCTTCCCGCATCGCGGCGGACAACCTGCGCGAGCGGATCGAAGTAGCCGGAACCGGTAATGAACTCGATCAGTTGAGTGGGGTCCTCAATCAGACCT
Source organism: Opitutales bacterium (assembly GCA_033813415.1). Lineage (GTDB taxonomy): Bacteria > Verrucomicrobiota > Verrucomicrobiia > Opitutales > JAFGAQ01 > JAFGAQ01. Next base: position 1,544 of record JAPXRV010000164.1, read on the forward strand.
TCGACCGCCTGCAGGCTGCATTTGAGCGCCAAAAGCAGTTTACGGCCGATGCCTCCCATGAACTGAGGAACCCGATTGCTGTGGTCGTCGCCGAAACCCAGCGGATCCTCAGGCGTGAGCACAGTCTGTCCGAGTGTCGGGAAGCGCTCCAAGTATGTCAGGACGCCGCCCTTCGGATGAAAAACCTTACCGAGGCACTCCTCGTTCTCGCACGGCAGGATGATCAGGAACGGACTCCGGTCCGGGGGACGGTGGATCTGGATGCCGTCGTCAACGCCTCCGTGGCTCGCCTGCGTGAAGATGCGGAGCAGGCGGGCATCCGGATTGAATTGAACGGCATTCCCATCACCTTCAGTGGAGATCCGGTGGGAATTGGGATGGTGGTCGATAACCTCGTCGGCAATGCCATCCATCACCATGGCGGCAGTGGCGGGATCGTTCGTGTGAGCTGGAATCCCGATGGGGAATGGATTCAAGTGGCGGTGGAGGACGACGGGCCCGGAATTCCGGAGGCCGACGCGCCCCATATCTTCGACCGCTTCTATCGCGCGGATAAATCCCGTAGCCACTCAAGCGGCCATTTTGGTTTGGGCCTCGCAGTGGCCAAAAGCATCGTCGAAAAACACGGCGGAACACTCGACTTTAGCAATAATCCCGATCGAGGCGTGACCTTCCGTATGCGCCTCCCGCGATGATCCTTGCTCAGAAACGAAGATTACCACGGAAAGGCCCAATCGGGTAATCGGTATCTATTCCTGTCTCTCCCGATGCATATACCCTGCCCTCGAATGTTGTCCGCCGTGGATTCAATTTTTTCCAATGGGACGCATTTTCCTGAGTTGAATGCATGTCGTCCCTCTTCTCTTTTGGACAGGATTTACAGGATTGAAGAAGATTTGTATCACGCCCGCTTGACGCTGCATGCAGCGTCTGCACTCAAGCCGCAAAGGCGCCAAGGAGGATTGACTTGAGTGATCCTTCCTGTAGCGGGACGCGTGAGCGTTCCGTTTCCCTTATGGTTCCGTATCCTATTCCTGTAGCGGAAATCGTGAGATTTCCGTCTCCCGTGTTCGGGGATTCGGACGCGCTTATCATTCAGGTCGATGGACCGGAGCTTTTTTATCAAGGCCGCATGGATATCGCATTTGCTTGCCTCCGGAAACGAAAATGGCATAGTCTGGCCCCATCCTTCTCCGAATCTGTCCCCAAGTCATTCCTCCACCCGTTCACTCATAACCCACACGTCGGAACTCCGTCCTTTGTCCAGAGTCTGGTCGGTCTGCATCGAAGAAAGAGCCACTGCAGCTGCTGGCGACTGTTACAAAAAGAACATGAATAATTGGACTGACGCTTTTTATGTCGTTTGAATAAATGAAAATCCCGTCATGAGGATCTCAATATATCTGCTACTGATTTTTCCTTTTTCGGGGTGTTTGTATCTTAATGAATCGAGAAATGATTCGAAGCAAAATGATTGCAGTGATTTGACGCGAATAGTCGCTGTTGTGAATGAGTATCTGCAGGACGGATATTGGAACTATTTCGGAGGTGGAACGAGTGATCTTGCTGTATTAACGATAGTGGATCCTGATTCATACAAGAATAGAATTGAAATTTGCATATTTAGAGAACAGCGCAAGAGTGTGTCGGTGTTAAGAGATAAGGGTACATATGTGCAGTTTTACATGTCAAACCACTTGCTCGAAATCAACAACAATCCCGTTTCAATCGAGCTGTTTGGGCCCTTTGGTGTTGAGCGTCTTAAAGGGCTTGAAAAGATTGATTGGAAAGATGATTGAAGAAGTCCGGAATGCTTATCATCCAGGCTGATAGATGACCATAATTGTATGAATGCATTTACAATAGGAATGCTTATCATCCAGGCTGATAGATGACCATAATTGTATGAATGCATTTACAATATGAATGACAAATCTTCGAATTTTGGAGTGATCCACTGGATCAAGTGTCCGGTTTGTATGATGGAGTATCCGACCTTTACTTTTGAGGGCGAAAATGACATGATTACTGCTGGATGGAGAGACTCAACCGATTTGGTAAATAGGAAATTATACCTATTTGATGTTAATGATGACTTCCCAGGAGGAAAACACGTCAAACCGCTAAAACGTATCTCTCCTGATCGTTTATCACTGGAGTCAATAAAAGACTATCTGGAAAGAACCAAAAACATTAGAAGATTCTGTTACTATTATTGTATCAATTGTGGTTATGAAAATGCGTATGATGTCATGGATATGAGTGAGTCCGAGTTGATGCAAAAAGGATTTCAGATTGAATGCAATTTGAGATTTGTATAGGCAGAGGGGGGCTGAGAGGAATGCCACTAGATTAAGGGGCTAAGGGGAAGAAAAAGTCCTAAAAATATACAAATGAACAAAATAGTGCTCGACCATGGCTAAATACCAATATAACGTATTGGTGTGAAACAACTTAAGTTATATTTCAAGGGATTCAACCGTTTATTTGGCCGAGCACCGAAGTCGAGCCTGCAAAAACAGCTCGAAGCTGTCGAGGCGATTCGCAAGGGACAGCCCAAAAGGTTGAGTGCGGTGTTCGGTGAAGTGATCGACACGCGCATGCTTCGCAAGAAGCCTGGTGAGAGGAACCGGGCATTTACTCGTGAGACGGTGTTCTGGGCAGCACTGGGCGAGGTTTTTTGGGGCGGCAGTTGCCGGGCAGCACTGCAGGAGATTCAACAGGCCCGTATTGAGGAGGGACTGGATGCTCTGAGTGCTTCCACAAGCAGCTATTGCACGGCCAAGAAGGAGCGCATGGATGAAGCGGATCTCAAAGCAATACTGGTCAAGCTTGGTAAGGATCTGGCGGATCAAAACGGGATGCTGTGGAGGGGCAGGCGTATATACGCCGTGGACGGGACAGGAGTGGCGCTTGCAGACACACACGCCAATCAGGAGGAATATCCCCAGCCGGGCGAACAGAAAAGCGGTTGTGGTTTTCCAGTAATGCAGTTGGTTGTGCTTCAGGATCTGGCAAGTGGCTCCATGCTCGACTTCGTCGACAGTCCACTGAATGTGAGTGAAACGAGCATGTTCTGTGCAGGCGCTCTGTTTGAATCTCTTCCCAAAGACTCTGTGATGGTCTTCGACCGCCACTACTGTTCATATCTCAATATTGCCCAAATGTTAACTTTGGGCATCCACTCGGTGAGTCGGCTTCATCAGGGGCGTAAGGTGGATCTACCCCCCTATGTCAGGGAAGTTGTCGCCTGAACTGAAAAAGACTTAAAGATTGGAACCGAGGGCAGGACAGGGCCGCGACCGGGAGGG
>JAPXRV010000165.1:0-4816 GCA_033813415.1 Opitutales bacterium
CGGACAGGATGGCTCCTATCTTGCTGAGCAGTTGTTGGATAAAGGATATGAAGTCCACGGGATGATCCGGCGCTCAAGCTCCTTTAACACTGGACGGATCGATCACCTTTACAACAATGCTGAAGTCCAGGGTAAGCGACTTTTTTTACACTACGGTGATTTGACTGACTCCAGTAATCTTAACCGCTTGCTTGAGAAGGTTGCTCCGGATGAAATCTACAACCTTGCTGCCCAAAGTCACGTGAAGGTTTCGTTCGAGGTTCCTGAATACACCGCCGAGGTCGATGGAGTAGGCACCTTGCGTTTTCTGGACGCGATCAAGGAAGTAGGCCTGAAGGAGAAAACCCGTTTCTATCAGGCGTCGACCAGTGAGTTGTATGGCAAGGTTCAGTCCGTGCCGCAGAATGAGGATACCCCGTTCTACCCGCGATCACCCTACGGAGTGGCTAAGCTTTACGGCTACTGGATCATCGTGAACTACCGTGAGGCATATGGGCTGTATGCGGTGAACGGGATCCTTTTCAATCATGAATCTCCGCGACGGGGTGAGACCTTTGTGACCCGCAAGATTACACGTGCGGCGGCCCGAATTGCACATGGACTTCAGGAGGATCTTGTGCTGGGTAACCTCAACTCCAAGCGTGACTGGGGATATGCTCCGGAATACACGGAGGGCATGTGGGCAATGTTGCAGCAGGCTTCTCCGCGTGACTACGTTTTGGCAACGAATGAAACTCACACCGTCCGGGAGTTTGTCGATCTGGCGTTTCGCGAGGTTGGAATCCCGCTCGAGTTCAGGGGTGAAGGGGCTATGGAAACCGGAGTGGATCCGAAGACCGGTAAGGTCAGGGTGAGGATTAGTCCTCAATACTATCGACCGACAGAGGTCGACCTTCTTATCGGAGACTATAGTCGCGCGAAGCAGGAGCTTGGATGGGAGCCAAAAACACGGTTTGAGGACCTCGTGAAGATGATGGCCCGATCCGATTATGAGAAGGTGAAGCGCCGCGGATACTGAGGATCCGGAATCCGTCCATTCTGACGTTTTTCTTTCGCATGACCGACCGAAATCAAATCCAAGGATCCTGTTCGGGGGCTGGCGGGCACTCGGGAGGGCGGATTCATGGATTGGATGCGTTGAGGGGTCGAATGTGCGTTATCAGCAAACCCGGTGGTCCATTCCATGAGATGGGATGGACTCGGTGTTCATGCCGATGACTCGACCCGGGACTCCTACGACAGTCGCATGAGGGGGGACATCGTCGAGCACCACACTGTTGGCCCCGATTTTCGCACATTCTCCAATCCGGATATTTCCGAGAATTTTGGCACCGGCACCAATCAGGACTCCAAATTCAACCTTAGGATGGCGATCCCCGCACTCTTTTCCAGTGCCGCCCAGTGTAACCCCTTGGAAAATCGAAACATCGTCTCCGACCTGGGACGTCTCTCCAGCTACGAATCCTGTTGCGTGGTCGAGTAGAATTCCCTTCCCGAAACGGGCAGCCGGATGGATATCCACCCCGTAGTACTCGGAAATCAGACTCTGAAGATGCAGCGCCAGCTCTTCCTGTCCCGAAAGCCAGATCTGATGAGCGATCCGGTGTCCGGTGATGGCCTTGAATCCTTTGTAGTTGAGCAGGGGATTGAAATGATTCCTGCAGGCCGGGTCCCGTTCGTAGTTAGCCACGATGTCCTCGCGGATGCATTCCATGATTTCCGGATGGGAGTGCAGCGTCTCCAGAAAGACGTCGTGCAGGTAGGACTCCCGATCCCTTAGGAAGTTGAGCTTTTCCGCCAGATTGCATGCGACGGCTTCCGCGAGTGAACTGTAGCGCAACAGGCGGGCATGCAGCCAGGTGCGCAAGACGGGTTCTTTGCTGATCGAAGCCTCAGCTTCGCTGCGCAACAGATCCCAGAGTCCCTGAGCAGATGCAACCTCCGTTTGGTTGATAGTCTTTTCCATGTTCATTGAAATCGCGAAGCATCCCTTTTCGTTCTTAGGCGTATAGGATTCCGTTCAAACCCAATAGTCAAATATGATGAAAACGCTGCTTGCTGGTCTTACGATGCTCATCCTCCCTCTTTATGCAACTGCATCTGTAGTTAGTGGGGAACCTGCACCTGATTTCGAAGCAACCGATGCTCATGGTAAGGTTCATAACCTGGGTGACTTTCTTGGAAAGTATGTGGTTCTGGAGTGGTACAATCACGGTTGTCCATTTGTGAGGAAGTATTACCAGTCGAATGCGATGCAGGAATTGCAGAAGCGTTTGACTGACGAAGGTGCTATCTGGCTTTCGATCAATTCGGGTGCGAAAGGCAAGCAAGGCCACATGTCGCCGGATGAGACCATCGAGAAAGCAGCCTCTGTTGGTGCCTCATCCACAGCGCTGATCATGGACGAGGACGGGACGATAGGCAGGTTATTTGGGGCAAAGGCCACTCCTCATATGTTCCTGATCGATCCAACCGGGATTGTCATATACCAGGGAGCGATCGATAGTGTCAGTTCCGCACGTGTTGAGGACATCGAGAGTGCCGAGAATTATCTGGTTTCAGCTTACACCGCCCATCGGGAAGGAAAACCGGTGGCTGTCTCCACGACCACAGCCTATGGATGCTCTGTGAAATACTGAGCTTTTGTGGGTGCCTCCTTCGAATGTTGATTGGAGGGTTTGGGCCATTATTGGGAAAACATGATTAGTTGCGACTTGATGTATTGACAACGGATGGATAGGGCCCTACAAACAGCGGCTTTATTTTCCATTCCCTTCCGTATGTGAAGGAGGTATATGGATAAGGGGCCGTAGCTCAGTTGGAAGAGCGCTTGAATGGCATTCAAGAGGTCGGGAGTTCGATCCTCCTCGGCTCCACCACTTCACAAGACAATCGCTGTATGGGATCGGGAATGCGTGATTTCGTGCTCTTGTGGTATTGGTATGCTTTCTCGCCATGGGCAGGATCTCTCTACGGTTAACTGCAGCTTTGAGATCCCTCTATACGACCCTGACACGTTCCACTTGGACACGGCTTTCAAGGTGATACAGGTCCGATCTGCGGTCCATCAGAGGCTTTACGTCAGCGACCTCCCGTTGGACCTCAAGTGCGCCGATGTCGATATCGCAAACGACAACGGTTTGGGTGTTGATGACTCCTTCCGCGGCGACGGCATTAAGGGGAAATGCGAAGTCTGATGGGGTGAGGACCGCTGCCTGGCCGAAATTGATGGTCATCGCAGGACTTCTGGGTAGTCCTCCGACGTTACCCGCGAGGGCTACATAGATTGTGTTCTCGACGGCACGTGCCTGTGCACAGTAGCGTACCCGCAAGTATGCTTTGCGTTCATCTGTTGCAAATGGCACAACGATAAGGTCCACTCCGGCATCCACGAGAATGCGCGAAAGCTCCGGAAACTCGATGTCGTAACAGATCAGGATAGCGATTCGCCCGATGTGAGTGTGGAAAACCTTGAGACCTTCGCCAGGCTGCATTCCCCAATACTGGTTTTCGCCAGGAGTGACATGAAGTTTTTCCTGCGTGTAGATGTTTCCGCCTGGCGAAAAAAGATGGGCGATGTTGCGCAGTGTTCCGTCCGGCTGTCGCACGGGAACCGAACCCGCCACGATCATCATTTGGTGGCGGGTGGCAAGTTCGCGGAAGAAAGAAAGGTAGTCGGCATGCAGGTTCGCAAGCTGGGATACTCTATCTTCCATCGACATTTCGCGCGGGTAAGTGCAGAGCATTTGGGCGATGAACAGCTCTGGAAAAACGACGAGGTGGGAGTCGTAGGAATCGGCGGTTTCTACAAAGTATTCCACCTGATCGCATAGATCAGACCAAGATGATATTCGACGCATGTCGTATTGGATCGCGCAGATGCGGGCCTTGCGGGCCGGGCTCTTGATCGGCTGTGCCGATATCATGCGTTTGCGCGCCTGATGTCTCGGGTTTTCCATCACCAGATGGGTTGCGTAGCCGAGGGATTGTTCGTCCTCAATGTATCCGAAGTGCACCCCCTTCACCTGATATCCCGCTTTCAGATGAGCGTTGAGCGCCGGGTCATTCAATTCTCCCGCCAGCACTTTGGCAACATATTCACGGGCATTCATTTTTCCCCGCCATTCGCCGTATCCCGGTATGCGTCCACCAGCCACCATTTGTTTGAGATTGAGGCGGCGCATAAGCGACTTGCGTCCTTGATAGAGTTTGCGGGAGATTCCCTTGCGCTGGAAATCAGGATCAACCGCTATATCCGCTCCATAGAGCGTGTTCCCGGACTGGTTGTGCGTCGAGAAGCTACCCCAACCAGTGATTTCCCCGTGCGCATACCACGGGGAGTCATCATCCAGCATCACGATGAGGCTGGAGCTGTATCCGACAATCCTGCCCTGGTATTCTGCGACCAGCTGTCCCTCCGGAAATGCCTCCATTTGCATTTGGTAGTTGCGTTCGGTAGCACGTAACCGGGTCGGCCAGTTTTTATAGGCACGCGATGCAACTTCAATGATGCCAGGGATGTCGGTTGGCCTTGCTGTCCGGATGGTAATAGGTTCTTTTGCCATAGGTGATGATGCTAGGAAAGAATGACACGAGAAGTGTCCGGCTTCAAATCCAGATTTGTGTTTGGCATACGGAGGGGATGACTCGAAGATAAAGGCGTTTGCTTATCATCCAGGCTGATAGATAAAAAATGAGTTGATATGGGGAGGGGAAGGGAGTAAGGGTGGAGATTATGGATAAGACAAAGATGAGGAATAGGCCGCGTAGAGCGATGGTGCGTGGGATGGATGGCGTATATCACTTGTTGAGTCGG
>JAPXRV010000166.1:0-4781 GCA_033813415.1 Opitutales bacterium
AAGGCCATCCAGGATGCCATACTCAGCTGCAAGTTGGGTGTATTGTTTCTCGAGATCTCCAAAGGACGCCCGGGCTTGGGTCAACTCTCCTTCAAGCAAAGCCAACCGATTCCTCAATGCGGCCAGAGCGGCCGCCGTCTGTTCGCGTTCCTGCGTCTTAGCCGCCAGCATCACTTCAAGCTCATTCGCGCGTTGGGAGATTCCCTTCCATTCCGCCTCATACTGGTGGAAAGATTGAAGCAGGCTCTCATGCTTCGCGTGATAAGATTCTATCCCCACCTCAAGACGGGTGGATGAAGCGCGGGTCTGGGTCATCTGGTTTTCTGACGCGACCAACTGCTGCTTGAACTCCTGAAGCTGGCGCGACTTGATCTGGCCGTCCCGATCAATCTCCGCGACCTTCGCTTCCTGCTCAGAACAACGCGCCTGAGCAGCAGCGACCGCCTGCCTCCGCACCTCCAATTGCCCGGACGGGTCATCCCATCCCTCCCGAATGCCCGCCTCCTGTTCCCTGAGCAGCCGGAGCTCACCTTCGATCTGCTGAATTCTTGCCTCCATGTGCTCGACCCGACTCCTCCTCAGTTCACACTGACTGAGAATCTGTTGGCGACGGGCCCTCAGCGCATAAAGCTGTGCGCGTTTCTCTTCAAGCGCACTATACATTTCGGCCCGCTCGGCCTTGATTTGGGTCGACAGCTTGTATTGGGCCACCACCGATGCCTTCAGTTTGGCCATCTCCGCCTCCGACTCCGCAACCCGCGAGCGGTACGAACCCGATTCGGTGGTGAGATCAACATACTGACGGGAATTCCACGCCCGATCCAAATGCTCCATCCGGTGGCGCTGCCGCTTCCAGCGCAATGCCTTGCTTGCCTGTCGCTTGAGCGTGCCCATGCGCTTGGACACCTCATCTATGATGTCGGTTATCCGCGTCAGGTTTACTTCCGTCAGACTGAGCTTGTTGAGGGCCTCCTTGCGCTGGCTTTTGTATTTGGTGATTCCGGCAGCCTCTTCAAAAATCGCCCTCCGTTCCATCGGATTGGAAGACAGAATCTGGTCGACCTGCCCCTGCACCAGAAAGGAATAGGAAACCTGCCCTATCCCCGTATCCATAAACAAGTTCTGAATGTCCTTCAACCGGCAAACCTTACCGTTGATGAAGTAGTCACTCCCCTCGTCCCGTGTGACTCTACGGACAATCTCAACCTCATGAAACTGTGTGCCAAGCTCCCGCTCGCAATCGGTGAACACCAGTTTGACCTCACAGAAAGGAAGCGACTTACGGTTCTCGGTTCCCGCGAAGATGACGTCCTGCATCTTGCCGCCCCGCAGAGCCTTGGCGCTCTGTTCGCCCAGTACCCACCGGATGGCATCCATGATGTTGCTCTTTCCGCAGCCATTCGGCCCAACCACAGTGGTCACTCCCGGCCTGAGATCCAACTGAGTCGGATCAGCAAAGCTTTTGAAACCGTGCAGTGTTATGGATTTGAGAAACATCGCGATTCACAGACCCCGGAAATCCTCATCCGTATGGCCCAATTGACCAACAGCCAAGCGCACCGGGACAAAGGCTGCATGCAATCGGTTTGATCTCCATCCCTCAAGTAAAAACTCACCTGACCCTACTACGCAGCCTATCGATCAAATGCATTCGAAATTGATTTGCGACCACCTTGCCCCTATGCATGAATTCGACAACTCCGTTTTCTTTTCATTCACACCAGCTCACTGAAAATGAGGAGGCGCCGACCTTTCCGGAGCACAGAATCACTCGAACTGATCGAGGTGCAAGTCTGTCATCCATCCGACCCGGAGTCTCGCAAAAGACTATCACCCTACCGAATGATGCAACCATCCAATATGTAAGCAATGACGAACCCGAAAATATCGCGTTGGATTGCGACCTCGTTATTTTTCCTGGCATTAGTCACTCTCCCGAACGTCATCTTCTTTGCCTGCTCATCGAATAAAAACACCTCCATTACCTCGATCGAACAGACGGACGACACCATTCTGCTCCGGTCCACAAACAAACCCTATTCCGGCATTGCGCGATCCACCTACACAAGTGGTCAGTATCGAGTTGAATGCAAAATCCATAAAGGACGCATCACTGAATGGAAACGTTGGTATCCAAACGGAGTTCGGGAATACCATGCAATCGTTCAGGTGGCCCGATTAAGAGACACTTCGCTCTCCTATCGCCCCTTACTCGAACACAACACATCCAAGTTTTCTGGAAATTTTGAGGCCTTTCACCCCAACAACCAAACCGCCGTGAAAGTTTCTTTTCGGGACGGTAATCCTGAAGGAATTGCTAGATCATGGCATCCAAACGGCATCCTGCGGTCCGAAATCGACTTCACAGAATCGCCGCATCCCAAGGTCAAGCTGTTCGATCGTCAAGGCATACTGGCCGCCGAGCTCATCATGGGCAACCCTCACGCCAGTGATCTGTTTTTGGGACCCATTCCCTCCCCTGGCACCCCATTGGCGGCACGCATGAGAGAGTTTCGACTGTATCATGAAAACGGCTACGTCCATGTGCATGGGCGGTATTCGAGGTTCGGGCGCTCATTGAGCTCCATCGAAACATGGGATACCAAAGGAAACAGAATCCGGAGACCTCAACCCGAAGATGAACAAGCAACGTTTCGGCTAGGAGACCATACACTTGCCATGAACTGGGTCCGTCCAGGAGAATTGATCCGTTCTGCAATCTCACCACACGCATCTCAAGAACCACTGAAAATCGAGGAAGGTTTCTGGCTTGGAATCCATGAAGTCACTCAGGACCAATGGAATGCGGTGATGGACAAGAACCCCTCATTTTTCGACAATAACGGCCGGCTTCCAGCCGAAACCATGACTTGGCATGAAGCCAACGAATTCTGTCGCAGACTCACCCGCATGCAATCCGATCTCGGAAAGCTTCCCATTGGATACGAATTTTCGCTTCCCACTCACCCCCAATGGGAATACACCTTCCGTGCCGGCGACACCGGGTTGATTCCGCACACGTTTCTGGAAATGATCCCACACACGGAAAACACCCCGGCAAGAACGCTCCCAGTTGCCAGTGCGAAGCCAAATGCATGGGGATTCTATGATATGATGAGCAACGTTTCAGAATGGGGCAAAAAGGAACACACGCTCAGCTGGCGTCATCGCCCCCCAATGGCACAAACGTGGTCGATGGATTTATACCGGACCGGCGTCGTGATGGGCGGATCGACTGCCCATAAACCTAACCGCTGCAACTACCTGCGAATGTATTCTGAAAGCAGCAACGCCAGGTTTCGAACCATCGGTTTCCGCGTGGCGCTCGTCCGAACCCCCTCATCCCATCTATTCTCCGATGCTTCCAATAACTGATTCCAGGTGTCTTTGGTTCCTGAGTCCGATCCTGTTCGGAATCTGCTGCTTCTTGAACGGATGCGGGAAGCCTGTCGAAGCTCCCTATCGTGAAATGCAGGATCGGGGAGGACAAGTTTTCCGAGTCAACCAACAAGACCCCTATTCCGGAAACGTGATCCACAACACCCCTTCCGGCGACCTGCTTTGGAAAGCACAGATTGATCAGGGATGGGTCTCGCGGTTGACGGCCTTCCATCCCGACGGAAACACCTATTTCGACTGCGGTTTTAAACAAGCTCCGCACAGGGTAATGGGCCAATCATGGGAACACTTGCTTCAGCAACATCCAGACCTTCTTTCAGGGGAATTCCAAGTCTACCATCCCGAAGGCACGCTCAAGCTTTCCATTCATTTCAAAGACGGTCGCCCTGAAGGCGTGAGCCGCTTTCTCTATGCTAATGGAAATCCGGAACAGGTCGCGGATTTCCAATCCAACGGTTTCGCCAGGATCGAACGATTTGCGGAGGCGGGATGGAAGACAATGGAAATCAACTTGTGCGAAGCCAAGTTGAGTGATCTCTTCACGGACACCAACCGGTTGCGCGGATTATGTGCCAGAAGAATGGATGGTGAGTATTTCCTCATGCATAACGAACACACCTTGGCAGAACGCGGAGTATTTAAGTGCGGAACGGAAGTCACTCAGTTTGAAAGCTGGTCAGAAGATGGGATCAATCTCTCGCAGGCGGTATCCGGACAGCCTTTTACGATCGGATTCCTCAACAACGCAAGTGACATTCGAATGATATGGGTTCCTCCGGGATCATTCGGGATGGGTGCGCCTCTTGATGAAGTTGGAAGAGAAGACGATGAGACACTGCATTCCGTCACACTCACGGAAGGATTCTGGCTCGCAGCCCATGAGATCACACAAGCGCAATGGCAAGATGTGATGGGCAATAACCCATCCTACTTCGAAGGAGACACTACTCTACCCGTTGAATCCATCAAATGGGCTGAAGCGATGGAGTTTTGCAGGCGTCTCACCGCGAGAAGCCGACTCATGCATTTGATCCCGGAAGGCTTCGCCTACTCACTTCCCACCGAGGCTCAGTGGGAATATGCGTGCCGCGCTGGAACATCCACACCGTTCAGTGGAAATGTCGATGCAGTCGCATGGTACCATCAAAACTCGAAGCACAAACCTCACCCGGTCGGCACGAAACAATGCAATGATTGGGGCTTCTACGATATGCATGGCAACGTCTGGGAGATGTGCCTCGACTGGGAACGCAATTATCCCGAGGAACCCGAAACCGATCCCCTCGCCGTTCAGCCGGCCAAATACAAGGTGGTCAGAGGCGCAAGCTGGGCTCATCTTGAAGCGCATATCCGTTCGGCGAATCGGGGAATGATAACACCTG
>JAPXRV010000167.1:0-4746 GCA_033813415.1 Opitutales bacterium
CGTTGTATCCTTGGGACCTTTGGCTGTTCAGGATACGCCCAGCTTTGACTGGAGGCCGGCCAAGGCATCGTAGGCATTGACCCGCACGTTGACGAAGTCATCCACACCCGCGGCGCGCCATGCGGCCTCGGTTTCTCCGGGTGCTCCGGCTACCACGACGTGGATATCCGGTGCGTGGGCTTTGATCGCCTTTGCGATCACTTCCACCTGAGTGACATAGGCTTCATCGCTGGAGGTGATGACTGCGATCTTCGCTCCGCTGCTTTGCAAGGCGGCCTGGATATCCTCGATGGATCCGAAATCCTTGTCATTGAGAACCTCAAAACCACCCACCTGATAGAAACCGGAAGTCCAGTCGGCGCGCAGACGGTATCCACGGGATGGCCCCCAATTGACCTGCAGAATGCGGGGGAGGGTGCCCGTCTTTTCGGCGTGGGCTTGAGCGGCCTGACGCAGTTTTTCAAAGGGTTCTGCGAATCGCCGGACCGGAAGGGCTTCGATAGATTCGGCGGCCTGCGTGTCTCCGCGCAGCGCCTTGGTGACTTCCCCGAGGGTCGCGCCCATCGCGAATGCTTTGGATGCTGACTCGAGTTTGTCGGCGTCTTTTCCGTTAAGGATTGAGGAAAGCACCTCCATCAGGGCTCCGCTTGCTTCCACCTCCGCACTTTCGCGGTGGCCTGCCACGGCTTCGGCCCGCTTGCGCTGGATGGCCGCATAGTCCGGGGTGCGTGGATCGAGCGTTTTTTCCGTTGCGTTCGGGTATTGGTTGGTCCCGACGATGACATCCTTGCGGCGGGCATAAGCGCTCTTCCGTTTGGACGCGATTCCCGCGATTTCCTTCTGGATGAATCCCTCCTTCAACGCTGCGATCAGTCCGCCCTTTGCTTCGATAGCTTGGAAGAGCTTCCAGGATTCGGCCGCGATCTGGTCGGTGAGTTTTTCGACCGCGTAGGATCCACCTGCGGGGTCGATGACTTTGGTAAGGTCACATTCCTCGGAAAGGATGAAGTGGACGTTGCGGGCGATGCGGCGTGAGAAGTCATCCGGCAAGCGCACAACTTCATCAAACGGACCCACATGCATGCTGTCGCAACCTCCTAATACGGCGGAGAACGCTTCCGTCGTCACGCGCAACATATTCACATACGGATCAAGGACCGTCTTGTTGGCGATTGAAGTCCGGGCGTGAATGTGAATCGGAAGATCCTCAATCGCGCATCCATAGGCTTCGAGCACGCGTGCCCACAGCATGCGGATCGCCCGGAGCTTCGCGATTTCCAGGAAGTAGGAGCTTCCCACTCCCACTCCGAAACGCATGGAGCGCGCGATGACTTCCACCGGAATCCCGCGCTGGTTGAGCTGGCGGACATATTCGACGGCTTCAGCGAGAAGGTAGGCGGCCTCTTGCGCGGCACTCGATCCCGCATTGTGGAAGATGTTGGCATCCACGAACACGGTCCCCATCGACGGGGTCTTGGCCTGCGCTGTCCGGGTGGTCGCGGCCAGTTCATCAAAAGCCTTGGCCAGAGAAACCGGAAGGGATCCATTCCGCATCCAGTCCCCGATGGGATCGCCGCCGATATTTCCCTGCACCTTACTCAGTTGAATGCCCTTCTTCGCGCAATAAGCAGTGAGCATCGCGTAAATCGCCTGACTGCCCGCGCCGGATTGACTGAAAAGGGAAACCGCATTGAGAACCACGCCATCCAAGGCCTTCTCGAGGTCTTTAAGGGTGGTCAGCGAAACCCCGCACGCACCGACTTCGGTCGCTCCGGCGGAGTCCGGATCAAGCCCCTTGCGGGTTGCGGGATCCAGCAGGATATTGAGCTCGTCCGCCTCGCCTTTCAGGTCGAGCAACGCTGCACGGTTGAGTTCTTCCGGAAGGCTCTGCGGAAGCTCCTGTGAGACCTTCCAGCGCCGGACCGTGTATCCGGCCGCGTTGGCACAGCGTGCAAATTGGGTGAATCCGGGCATCGAGCGCGCATGCGTCAGTTCGCGGATGTCATCCTTCCGGTAGATCGGCTGCAGATCAAATCCCTCAAAGGTCGGCGTCACCAACACCTTTTCGAATGGTTTTCCTTTCAAAAGGTCTTCGGCGGCTGCTTTCCAATCGGCATAGGTATGCGCGGGAAACAGATTCTTCAGTTCCAACTCGATTTCTGATTGTGCCATAATCTTGTATTCCTTACTCCAAAAAGCCCACGAAATGCCAGTGCAAAGCACGATTCCGAGCGTTTTCTTGTTGCCCCAGCTTCTAGAATCGGGCTTTCTATTGGCAATAACATTATTTAATAATTCAGGTTCTTTTCAGTGCTGTTCCTAATCCTCTTGATTCTTTCGATCAAGTTGATTTGCAAGCATTCAGTGGCGGAAGACGGGCACGCTGGAGACGACCTTTTCAGCCCGCCGTTTTCCTGATATCGATTTTAGACATGAACTGGCGATGAGGTTTCGACCGACCGCCCTCCATCCATTAGCATCAATGACTGCAAACCGAATCAAAGAAATGACCGCTGAAGAAGCGGCCGCCCTGATCAAAAACGAGGATGTGATCGGCTTCAGCGGGTTCACCCCTGCGGGAGCGTGTAAGGTCATCCCCAAAGCGATTGCCAAGAAGGCAATGGCTGAACACGAGGCCGGACGTCCTTTCAAGGTCGGTGTCGTGACCGGGGCCTCCACGGGACCATCCCTCGACGGAGCGCTGGCCAAGGCAAATGCGGTGCTTTTCCGCACGCCTTATCAATCGAATGCGGATCTGCGCAAACAGATCAACTCCGGTGAAACCCGTTTCTTTGATATGCATTTGTCGCTCCTTCCGCAGTATGTGCGGTACGGATTCCTCGGTAAGTTCAACTGGGCGATCGTGGAAGCCTGCGATGTGAATGACAACGGTGAGATCACCTTGTCGACTTCGGTTGGAGCCAGTCCAACCTTCTGTGATGTGGCGGATAAGATCATTGTGGAGCTCAACACCTATCATCCCAAGGCATTGCGCGGCTTCCACGACATTTACATGCCGGTGAATCCTCCGCACCGCCGGGAAATCCCGATCTACAAGGCGGATGACCGTATCGGGACCGAAGTGATCAAAGTGGACCCGGCGAAGATCGTTGGATACGTGGTGAATCACCAGCCGGACGAAGTCGCCGAGTTCAAGGATAGCAACCCGATCACCGAAAAGATCGGCGAGAACACCGCCCGCTTCCTGGCCGGCGAGATTGCCGCTGGACGGATTCCCCGTGAGTTTCTCCCGATCCAGAGTGGCGTGGGCAACATCGCCAATGCGGTTCTCGGTGCTTTGGGAGCTAACCCGGAGATTCCCCAGTTCAGCCTCTATTCCGAAGTGATTCAGGATTCTGTGATCGACCTCATGGATGCCGGTCGCATCCGCTTCGCCAGCGGCACCTCGTTGACCGTCACCAAGGACGTGATGGATCGCCTTTACAAGGATCTGAGCGGCTATCGCAGCAAGATCCTGCTGCGTCCCCAGGAAATCTCGAACAGTCCCGAGCTGGTCAGGAGACTTGGGATCATCTCCATCAACACCGCGCTGGAGCTGGATATATTCGGAAATGTCAACAGCACCCATGTGCTTGGAAAGAACATGATGAACGGGATCGGCGGTTCCGGTGACTTCACCCGCAACGCATACATCTCGATCTTCACCTGCCCGTCAGTGGCCAAGGGTGGCAAGATCAGCGCGATTGTTCCGTTGTGCAGCCACATGGACCACAGCGAGCACTCGGTTCAGGTGATCATTACCGAGCAGGGGATTGCGGACCTGCGCGGAAAGGGCCCGATCGAACGCGCCCGTCTCATCATCGAAAACTGCGCGAATCCGGAATACCGCGAAGAGCTCAGGGATTACCTCAAGGCGAGCAAGGATGGACATACCCCCCAGACGCTCAAGTATTCCTTCGCGATGCATGAGAAGTTTCTCGAAACCGGTGACATGCGCGGCGTGAAGTGGGATATCTGACCTTCCCCTTCAGTTGAAGCATTACAGGAAGACCCGTCCGGCCTAGGCTGGACGGGTCTTCTGTTGTTAAAAGATTGCATCTCCGCTTCCTGACAAAGCAGGAATCGTCACTCCGGGTCATCCAGTGCTGGTAGGGAGAAATGGCGCTCGGATCTTCGTGCGAGAATCATGACCATCTTTTCATTCTTTCTTTTGCTTCGAAGTGGGGAACAACTCGACCATCACGAAAAGCGGTCTCTCCTCTCGCCAATCCCTCCAGCAATTTCAGTCGTTCTTCTCTCCTTTCGAAATCCGCTGCATCCACGAGATACATCGAAGGCAATCCGTGCTCGGTGATCAGTACGGGCTCCTTGCTCTCGTTAACCTCTCTGAGTATCAGGGTGGCTTTCCTTTTCAAGGTCGTTACCCGTTCAGTTCTCATGGGTGATACTTAAGTGATACCCTGTCGATTTCCAACTCTCATCTGGATCTTTCAAGTTGAGGAGTTCCGGACATGATCGTCTGTTTCGGATCTGGCTCCTATCCCGCAACTAAAGATGAATCCGGTAGTGGAGTATGGGATTCAATCCGTTATCCGCAGGGCACGACAATAATCAGAAAATCAGGAAAAACTTTTGTTGACATGCAGTGTATTACGTCAGTAATACACCAAACATCCGACAGGACTCCTCCTATGCTCCTTCACATTGATCCACACAGCGGCATCCCGATCTTCCGGCAATTGCAGGACCAGATCCGGATGGCTATTCTCTCGGGTCTGTGGAAGG
>JAPXRV010000168.1:0-4743 GCA_033813415.1 Opitutales bacterium
AATCCATCGATCGTAGCCTTTTTCGATCTCATTCCTGTTGAACGGCCGTTTCTCATTCCTGTACAGAAAACGACCGCATGGGAACAAGTCCCCGATGCGGTCATCGGATAAAGATTACCAGAATTATGGTCAGGCTTTGGCTGCCAGCATTTCGTTGATGGCAGCAGCAGCGCGGCGGCCTTCTCCCATTGCCAGAATAACCGTCGCGGCACCGAGTACGATGTCGCCACCGGCGTAGACGCCATCGATTGAAGTCTTGCAGTTCTCGTCCACGATGATGTTTCCGCGTTTGTTGACTGTCAGTCCGTCCGTGGTTTGCCGGATAAGCGGATTGGATTCGTTGCCGATCGCCACGATTACTGTGTCGACCTCCATGATGAATTCACTTCCTTGAATTGGAACGGGACTGCGGCGCCCACTTGCATCGGGTTCACCAAGCTCAAAGCGCTGCACCTCAATTGCTTTTACGCAGCCATGGTCGTCGCCGAGAATCCGAACCGGATTCTGCAAGAGATCAAAGACAACCCCTTCCTCCTGCGCATGGTGCACTTCTTCCACGCGTGCCGGCATTTCGTTCATGGTGCGCCGGTAGATGATGTGGACTTCCTGGGCGCCAAGGCGCAGTGCGGTACGGGCAGAATCCATTGCGACGTTACCTCCGCCTAAAACCGCTACCTTGCGGGATGGGAAAATCGGCGTGTCCGCCAGTTCCTTCTCATATGCTTTCATGAGGTTGGAACGGGTGAGATACTCGTTCGCTGAGAAAACGCCCACCAGGTTCTCACCATCCAAATTCATGAACTTCGGAAGCCCGGCTCCGGTTCCCACGAAGATGGCATCGTAGCCGTCTTTTTTCATCAGGTCGGTGAGTTTGCGGGTGCGTCCAACCACGAAGTCGGTCTTGATCTCGACTCCCATTTTGGTGAGGGTTTGGATTTCGAGATCCACGATGCTCTTCGGCAAGCGGAACTCGGGAATCCCGTAGATCATCACGCCTCCCGGACGGTGGAAAGCTTCAAATACGGTTACTTCGTGACCCTCGCGTCTCACGTCTGCAGCCACCGTGATGCTGGCAGGTCCGGAGCCAATGACCGCAACCTTTTTGCCGGTTGCTGGTTTGACTTCCGGCACTTCGAATGTGCCCTGCTCGCGTTCCCAGTCGGCTGCAAATCTTTCGAGCCGTCCGATGGACACCGATTTGTCGACATCCTTTGCCATCTTGCCGACGGTGCAGACGGCCTGACACTGTTCCTCCTGCGGACATACGCGTCCACAAACTGCGGGCAGGAGGCTGTTTTGCTTGATAATGTCAATCGCTCCTTGGAAGTTTCCTTCCGCGAGCTGTTTGATAAACCCGGGAATGTCGATGCGAACCGGACATCCTTCGACGCAGGGCTGGTTCTTGCACTGAATGCAACGGAGTGCTTCGATCTGCGCTTGCTCGGGCGTTAGTCCCAGTGCGACTTCGCACATATTGGATCGCCGGACCTCCGGGGCCTGCGAAGGCATTTCCTGCCTTTCGATGGCCCGGCGATCACGGGTGGTCAGTGGAGTTTCGCGGGAACGAATGGATTCAAGCTGTTCACGGGCATTGGCTGCCAGTGTCTGAGGGTCGGTCATCTCGTGGGACATGGGTCTCTATCTGCAAAATGGGATTAATGGATGGTGTCTCGAAATACTGAATGGGCAGAGGGGGCAGCCAATTCATGATGGGATGCAAATCCGCTCGGAAATGGAACTACTTTGCCATTTCTGCTTCCTTTGCCTTCACCGCGGCATCAAGTTTGCACGATTTGCTGTGTTCCTGTTCCTTGTAGGACTTGAGTCGACTCATCATGTTGTCGAAATCAACCTTATGTCCGTCAAACTCCGGTCCGTCGACGCAAACGAAGCGCACCTCTCCGCCGACATTCACCCGACATCCACCACACATTCCGGTTCCGTCCACCATGATGGTGTTAAGCGACACCAAGGTGTGCACGGCATACGGTTCGGTGGTTTTCGCACAGAACTTCATCATGATCGGAGGTCCAATCGCGATAACCAGATCCGGCTTATCGGCTGACTCACAGAGCTCCTTTAGCGGCTCAGTTACGAGTGCTTTGCGTCCGGCGGATCCATCGTCCGAGCAAATGATGAGTTCATCGGCGATCGCACGCATCTCTTCTTCCATGATGATGAGGTCCTTGTTGCGGGCACCCATGATCACGGTCAGTTTGTTTCCGGCCTTTTTCATCGCCTGCGCGATAGGGTAGGACGGGGCCACTCCGATGCCGCCGCCAACCACGACCACATGTCCAACCTTCTCAACATGAGTCGGGGTTCCAAGTGGACCAACGAGGTGGGCAATGTTGTCTCCCTCGTTTAGTTCTGAGAGTAATCGGGTGGTTTTGCCGACACGTTGAAAAATGAGGGTGATGCTGCCTTCGACAGGATCGGCATCCGCAATCGTAAGCGGGATCCGCTCTCCGAATCCATCGTTGACTTGCAAGATGATAAACTGTCCCGCTTTGCGTTCTTCCGCGATCAGCGGCGCTTGAACACGCAGACGGAACACGTCGGCAGAAAGCTGCTTTTTTTCAAGAATCAGTGGCATGGCGAACAAAAATGGGTGAGGATGCTCCGGGGGTCAAAACAGAAATCACTCGGATCGACTTGACAGCGAAAAAACTCGTCAACCTCTCCACTCGGTTTGGTCAACGGTTGTGGCGAAATTGGCTTCAATGCGTTCCGGCTCTCCTTGAGCCTTCTTTTTGTCTTTGTGCAGTCCGATGAACATCAGACTTTCACGCGGGCATTTCTCGATGGACTTGTGAAGGTCGATCCCGGACGAGTCCTTGTCGTAGTTCACAACCGGCAAGTCGTTGACCATCTCAATGAGGCCGTCGGCGGGTTTGGTACAGGCGGAACATCCTATACATCCAACAGTGCAGACGTCTTTGACGAGCACCCCCTTGTCCTTATTGGAGCAGGTTACCACGAGAACTTCCTCCGTTTTGAAGGGAATCATGGTGATAATGCCTCTGGGACATGCCTTTTCGCAGGCCCGGCATCCCGTGCATTTGTCCACATCAATGATGGCGAGGCCATCCACCATGTCGATCGCCCCGTATTCGCACACATCCTGACAGTCGCCATACCCAAGGCATCCATAAACGCAGCCTTGAATGCCGGGAACTAGATTGGCGGCGGCGCAGGATTGTTCGCCAAAGTAAGGGGTTTGCTTCAGCCGTTGTTCGCGCTTCGCCGAACAATGAACCACGGCTTTGAAGGGCCATGTTTGTCCGAGGTCGAGTCCGAGGGTCTCGGCTATGCGGTTGGCAGCATCTTGTCCACCGGGTCCACAGAGTGTGGCGGCGGCTTTGCCATTGGCAACTGCTTCGGCATACTCGGAGCAGCCGACGAAGCCGCAACCGCCGCAGTTTGCGCCGGGAAGGATCTCATTGACGGCAGCGACCTTTGGATCGGTTGGGACGTGGAAGGCAATATTCGCCCAGCCCAGGATTAGAGCCATCAATACCGCAATCACCAGCAGAATGCCGGCGGAAAGCAGAATGGTGATGAGGGTGTTGTCCATCGGATGGAAAGTTGTGGATTGATCAATGTTGAGTGAGTGTGCGGATGGCATCCGCTACGCCGCGGTCGACTCCGGTGAACCCCATGAAGGCCATCGCCAGAATACCGGCGACGAGTAGCGCAATGCCCGGTCCCTTGAGTGCTTTCGGAACATCGCAAAGTTCGAGTTCCTCGCGAAGACCGGCCATGATGACAATTGCAATGGTGAATCCCACGCCGCCACCAAGCGAAAGGGCCAAGGCGTGATGCAGTCCCCATAGTTGGTCGCCGCCCTGAAGGTTTTTCATGATCTCAAGGCATGCGAACAGGATTGCGCAATTGGTCGAAATGAGGGGTAGGAACACTCCGAACGAACGGTGAAGGGAGGGGAAGAACTTTTTCACATACATCTCCACAAATTGCACACTTGAAGCGATCACAAAGATGTATGCGATGTAGCTAAGGATGGATAGATCGACAACCGTGGTGGGATCTCCTCCCATCGAATTCCATAGCCATGCGGAAAGCGGTGCTTCCGGTCTGAGAATGTAGAATGTGAGCGTCCAGCTCAGGGTAGCCGCGATGGCGATGACAAAGGTCACTGCGCATCCCATGCCAAAGGCAAGGTCGACGCGGCGGGACACTCCGATAAACGGGCATATGCCGACGAAGTAGTGGAGCACAAAGTTGTTGATGAGTGCGGCTCCAATGAAGATCAGGAAAAGTGAAACGATGGTGTCCATGATGGATTACGGTTGGTTTCCGGATCAGTTTGATTGTGCCCGTGCTTTGCGCCGGGCAGTCCATGCGTTGACGGCTCCCAGCAGAACGCCGAGTGTGAGAAATGCCCCGGGAGGCAGCACCAGAATGCCCCAGTTGGGCCATGAAGATGGCAGGACCTGATACCCGAAGAGGCTTCCCATGCCCAGCAGTTCGCGAACAAAAGCCAGGGAAGTTAGGGCGAGTGCGAACCCGATCCCCTGTCCCAACGCATCCGCAATCGAATGGGGCAGCGGTTGTTTGGAAGAGCAAGCCTCACAGCGGGAAATGATGATGCAGTTGACGATGATGAGCGGGACGTAGGGTCCGAGTTGCTTGCTCATTTCATAGAGATAGGCCGCCAGCACCCGGTCCGCAATGGTCACAAAGGTGGCGATAGTAAGGGTGAAAATCAGGATGCGCAGATGC
>JAPXRV010000169.1:0-4720 GCA_033813415.1 Opitutales bacterium
GCCATCAAACGCTATCGGGAAATCACCGGAGCGGGACTCTTCGAAGCCAAGAATTACGTTGATCAATTGTAAGTATCTGGTATTGACTCTTCCCATCCGAGCCGAAATGAAGTCCTCACCCAAAACCTCTAACGAGCCGGTGGTATCAACTCCGCTCCGCGCTGCGCGCTCCACTCCGTGATACACCTCGACGTTAGGTGCAAAAAATGAAGACCACCATGAGCAAAACCAAATTCTTCGTCCTCGCTTTCATTGCTGTCGCAGGACTGTCGCTCGCAGCGATCTGGATTCTCAACGTCGCTATGGGAGACAAGCCGTATTCCCTTCCTTGGGAGTCCAAGCGACCAAAGGCCGAAATTGAAGCAGCCTGCCGCAAGCACGTAACCGAAGCAGATGCAAAGGCTACTCAGGCTGTTGCACGCCGTTCCGCTGAATTTTCTGATTTCATTCGTTCACGCAAATCAGGTGCCCAAGCCTTTTCTAAAGATATTGTTTCTTGGTATGGCAAGTGGAGAGCGGTCAAGCCCTACTTGCCTTTTACGAAGTCTGAAGGCCACAAGGAGTTCGTAGCCGAGAAGTTCTCTCAGCACATCGTCACATCCGAAGACCTTGCTGCCGCCGTAAAAAGGTCGATTGAGGGGAGCGTTAAGGATTTGGAGAGCATCGAGAATGATTTGGCGGTTGCTCTACGTCAGGAGATTCTTGGACGCTCCCTTTCCCCCGACGAAGTTCCCATTGCAGCCGAGGAATTCAGAAAGGCTATTGAGCGGATGGTTGCCGCCTCGCAATGGGATGCCGCGAAGACCGCTGGAAGCCTTGTCGCTTCGGAGGTTGCGGCACAGGTGGCTACCCAAGTGCTGATTCGTCTTGGCGTGTCGGCGGGAATCCTCGCAACTGGTGCAGCAAACTCGTGGTGGTCATTTGGTGCCGCTCTCGTAATCGGCGTTATTGTCGATGTCGTCTGGGAGTGGTTCGATGATCCTGCCGGGGACATCGAGCGCGAGATGGCAGCCGCATTGGATAAGCTTTCGATTGATGCTTCTACGGCAATCAATGAAGAGATGAACAAGGTCATCACCCAACGCGCTGAGCTTTGGAACAAGACACTTACAGAAATACTGCCATGAACCGACGGATTCAGATGTTGGCCACGATTGTGGCGGTGACGATACTCTCGCCAACTCTTGCCATTGCCGGGCCTGCGGCAACGACCATTCGTGAAGCCGCCGAATTTATAATCGGTAAGTTTGGCAAGGGAGCTGCAGGCCAGACCGTTGAAGAAGTTGCAGAAGCCACGGCTAAGGCCGTGGCAAAGCATGGTGACGACGCGTTGCCGTTGCTTCGCAACTCAGGTCATTCCGGGTTCACGGCCCTCAAAGAAGCTGGAGAGAGTGCCCCTGATGTCATCAAGCTCTACGCACGCAAGGGCGATGAGGCTATTTGGGTAATTTCCGAGCCGAAGAAGCTGGCCATTTTTATCAAGCACGGCGACAGCGCAGCCGACGCATTACTCAAGCACCCTGGAATCGCGGATAATTTGATTGGACGCTATGGTGACGATGCAGTCGGCGCGTTGAACGGAATCTCGCGTCAAAGTGCCCAGCGACTGAACATGCTTGCAGAGGATGGAGTGCTTTCAGCGACTCAACGCAGTGGGGAGTTGCTTCCCGTGATTCGCAAATATGGGGATGAGGCAATGGACTTTATCTGGAAGAACAAGGGATCACTGGCAGTGGCATCTGTGTTGACCACATTTTTGGCAGATCCTCAGGCATACATTTCGGGGACGAAGGAATTGGTGGTTGATCCCATCTTGGGACCAATAGCAGAAGGAACTAACTGGACACTGATCTTGAGCGGCATCCTTGTGATAGTCTTTTTACCGTTCATTGCTCGTTCCATTCTCAAAGCGAGAAGGGCAATCAATCCGCAAAAAACAAACACCTAACAAGACGGTGGTGGACAACCGGCTACCCGCCCCGAGTTGAAATGACCCTCTTGACTACAACCCTTTAACCTGTTGCGGAGTGGCGCTCCCGGTAGCCGGTGCCACACCTCGACGTTGTGCAAAAGAATCCTCCAATGATTGAATTCGAATACGAAGGCCAGTTAGTGGGAAAGATTGATTTTAATGAATTCCCCAACAGTAGTGAGCATACAAATTACATTCCGTTTAGGGGTGTTGGTCACCTGAAATTGTGTGAAGATTTGAGAAAAGAAAAAATGAAAACATGTAATTTGAAAGATGACAGAAACACTGAATTCGTCATCGAAGAAATCCTTACTCCACGAACTCTAAAAATCAAAAAAACAAACTAGCACAACAAGTCCGTCGAAGTAATTCCGAGATGCTCCGCATCTCGTTCATACTTCACGTCAACGTTATACAGAAACAAACTCTAACCTCATCAACTATGTCGTGGAACTTACTAATTTACAAAGGAACTACAAACGGGGAAAAAACCTATCCAATGGGCGAAATCGGAAAGATAAAAGAAATTTTGCAAGTAGAATTTCCCGATTTAGTTTGGCCATTAGAATACATCTGTTCACTTGAGGTAGACGGAGGATTTGAAATAGAGTTTAAAGAAGAAAATAAAGTAGTCCAAAACATGTGGACAAATGGTGGCTACAATCACCTCCCCCAACTATGCAGACTGGCAAAAGAAAATGATTGGAGGATTTGTGACGCACAAGAAGGCGGGGATCTCGACCTAGATGATCCTTACAAAAACTATGAATAAATGGTATAACAAGACAGGTGTGTGGAATGCCGAGATCGCTCCGCTCACTCGGCATCCCACCCTTTGACGTTCGGCCAAAGTTCTGATTCATGCGCCTGGTAGTATTCATCCCGCGTTTTTTTTGCCCGCATGAGAGAAGGTCCGTATTTGCCGGATCTATAGACAATTTTCGTTTGAGCGATTCGATCGGCCTCCTCCTGGAGTTGATTCCGTCTCCACCAAAAGGGCTTGGCGTAATCCATCCATGCCGAACAAGGCGATGCACCCAATTCGCACCCGTCGGCGCGATGGGAAAAATCAAAGGTTTGTTGCAGGGTGCTCATGGGTGATCTTTGTCGTTCGGTGAAGGAAGATTGCCCATGATCGACTTTACGACACTCTTCGCAAAGCAATCCATCGAGCGGCTCGACTTCCGCACTAGGAGAGACGTGAACTACGAGCACGAGATCATTTTCCTCTCGTCATACCTCCATGACGCCCGATTCGGTCGTGCTGATGTAGAGCAGAAGGATGGGGTTCTGAGGATTGCACTGGAGAGAGATTGCTGGGAGTTCTACACACGAATCCACAGAGTCGGAGACGCGCTTCTGTCTGTTCCGAGTGTTCTGGAGATCTCAGGTGTGGATGCCTGCCTCTGGAGCCAGACTCCAGCAGATACCGAGATTTCGATTCGGTCTGTGTTCATCGGGGAGCGCCAGCACCTAGAACAAGACACTACCCATCTCGTTTTTGACTGTCCCTACCAGAATCTAAGGATTGACGTGCTGGGATGCGAATCGTTCTTTGACATTACCCTCAAGGACCAGGCTGACCCGAAATGAAGACAACGAACCAGCCGTGCGTGGCAACCGGCGATAGCGTCCGTGAACGAAATCAGCCCTTGCCCCGCCGGTGCCACCACTTTACGTTAGAGAGGAAATAAACAAGATCATGTTTTTCGGTAAACCATCACCCAAAGCCCCACCCTACGACCGCTTGGACCGAATTGAAAAAAAGCTGGACCTGATCATGGATCATCTCGGACTTGTACCGCCAAAGCCGGATTACGAAAACGAAATCAGAGAATTGAAAAGGAAAGGGAATCAGATTCAGGCCATCAAACGCTATCGGGAAATCACCGGAGCGGGACTCTTCGAAGCCAAGAATTACGTTGATCAATTGTAAGTATCTGGTATTGATTCTTCCCATCCCAGCCGAAATGAAGTCCTCACCCCAAACCTCTAATCGGGTCCCCGGGACGGATTGAGGTATCAGCTCAAACAGCCACGGATCCCCACCACCCTGCGTACGGGTCCGTACAGGGCGGTTCCGATCCGGCACGGGCTTTAGGCCCGTATTGAAGACGAATCCAGATGGCTCTGAGATCGGGAACTCCCTGAGATTCCAACCAGCGGTTGTTGAGTGCGATTTGCACAATCGAGTTGGAGCTCATTCAGCGGCAAGGGTGATGTAAGAAGAAGAGGACGGCTGAAGCCGCCCCCTCCGGAAGACACCGCTTCCTACCCGGCGCTGCAGGCGAAGGCAACACCGGAGGCCATGGCTTCAGCCGTGGCTTTCTTTCTCCTACTACGGGTCAGACTTCAGACTTCAACCTGCATCCCAAGTCGGATGTCAAAGAAAGAATACTCTCGCGAAGGCGCAAAGACCGCAAAGACGGATAAAAACGGCATAGGCAATGAATGCGCGGATACTGCAATCGCGGTCCACCGCAGACTTGACCCCGAAACGATGGAGACAGGATCACACAATCCGATCATGGGCTTCCCCATTTGAAGAATTCCTCTGCGCCCCAGCGGCTCTGCGCGGGAATAATACTATCGAATCGGGTCCCACGCCACGCTGTCTAAAGGACGCCCCATGTCGGCCTTCTATACGGTTCTTGTTCATCGGCTCGCGATTTTATCCTAGCCTTCCTCCCCCGGATCAGTTACCCTTTCCGAGTTGGCTTCAGATGGTAGTCTCTTTCATATTGCTAT
>JAPXRV010000170.1:0-4668 GCA_033813415.1 Opitutales bacterium
CTCCCGGAACGCATGTTATCGAAGAAGTCATTCGCCACACAAAAAGCGATCACCACCGCATCCGGTTGATACCGATCCCACCGGCTCTTCAGAAAGGCCAGAGCATTGTCGGTTCCCCAACCAATGACCCCCGCATTGATTACCTCGAACTTGGGTCTGCCGTTATCCGCATTGCGGTTCAAGGATTGCTCCGCAAGCGCCGTAAAGGTATGGTCCGCATCCACACCGTAGGCGCCCCAAACAAATGAGTCTCCCACAACGAGCACCCGGTAGACCCCTTCGGGTTTTGGCTCAGGTCGTTCCACATCCCTGAAACCATCCCGGTTCGTGAATACCGTGGTTTCAAACTCCTGCTTGGAAAAACGGGTCTCGGGAAACCCTGGGGCCATGATGAATTCCGTGTCCGAATCCTCGATAAACAGCCCTTTTGGATACCCGTGCGGGGGAACCAAACCGGTGATCCGGATCATCCCCTCCATCATCAGCAAGGTGAAGCCACAAGCAAAACCCAAGAGCAGCAGTTTCCGGAACAAGCCCTTCATCAGAAAAGTCCTCAGAACAATGTGTAAATGAACGGCGCCACTGTCTGCCCTGCGACAATGATAACAGCGGTCAGCAACAAAACCACGACAATCGGAACGATCCACCATGCCTTGTTCTCCTTGGCAAAGATCACTATGTCACGCAGCAGGCGGGAAAGATGTTTAAAGATTCTCATCGGAGTCAATGGCGGGTTGAGTCGTTTACACAAAGGAAAGATCACGGTTTGCAGGCACCGTCAATCCAAAGTGTAGTCGTTACGCCAGTCGGCCTTGTCCTTCCATTCGGGCTGTTCTTCCTTAAGTAGGATGTGATCTTCAAGAACCAGAACATCCATCTCGGTGCGCATGAAACAACGGTAGGCATCCTCCGGAGTACAAACAATCGGTTCACCCCGCACATTGAATGAGGTGTTGATCAACACCCCGCATCCGGTCTGTCGCTCAAAGGCCGAAAGAATGGCAAAAAAACCGGGATTATCCACACCATCCACCGTTTGAATACGGGCGGAGAAATCCACATGGGTAATAGCAGGAACATCCGAACGCACCTGATTGATGCGCTCCCTCATCGGAA
Organism: Opitutales bacterium; assembly: GCA_033813415.1. GTDB lineage: Bacteria > Verrucomicrobiota > Verrucomicrobiia > Opitutales > JAFGAQ01 > JAFGAQ01. The sequence continues at coordinate 1,117 of JAPXRV010000170.1, forward strand.
TCCCCCGCTGCGACTCCACATTGATCTGGCGCTCCTTCTTCACATCCGCCACCAGAAGCATGTAGGGGGATGGCCGGTCGATCTCGAAATAGTCACTCACTTTCGAAGCCAGGCATGCGGGAGCAAACGGACGGAATGACTCGCGATACTTGATCTTGAGGTTCATGATCGACTGCATCTTGGGGGAGCGGGCATCCCCGATGATCGAGCGTCCGCCCAGCGCACGTGGGCCAAATTCCATGCGCCCCTGCACCAACCCGATCACCTTTTCCTGCCCGATCAAGGTTGCGATCCGCTCCGCCCATGCGGTTCCCGATAAGCGATGCGATGGATAGCCTTTCGCCGAGAGATAGGCCGCGACTTCATCACTGTCAAAACGCGGGCCAAGGTAAGACCCCTTCATGCTGTCGCGCCCATCGGCAGAGACGGTCCGGGGCTTATCGAAAAGATGATGCCATGTCATCAGTGCCGCACCAAGAGCCCCTCCCGCATCACCGGCAGCCGGCTGGATCCAGACTTGCTTGAATGGACCCTCCCTGAGAAGACGACCGTTGGACACACAGTTCAACGCCACACCACCCGCGAGGCATAGATTCTGTTCTCCGGTTTCCTTGTGAAGCGTTCTTGCCATCCGCAGAACGATCTCCTCGGTCACCACCTGGATTGACCGGGCAATGTCCATCTCCCGCTGCGTGATCTCGGTTTCAGAGGATCGCTCCGGTCCACCAAACAGTTCGGCGAAAAGCCGGTTTGTCATCCGAAGACTGTCAATGTAACCGAAATACTTCATATTGAGGCGAAAAGACCCGTCTTCTTTCAGGTCAATTAACTCTCTGTAAATCAGATCCACATACTTCGGCTCCCCATAAGGCGCGAGCCCCATCAGCTTATATTCACCGGAGTTCACGCGAAACCCGGTGAAATAGGTAAAGGCCGAATACAGCAGCCCCAAGGAATGCGGAAAACGCAGTTCCTTGAAGATCTCAAGTTTCGAGCCATTCCCTCTTCCCATGGTGGTGGTGGCCCATTCCCCGACACCATCAATCGTCAATATCGCCGCCTTTTCAAAAGGAGAGGGGAAAAATGCACTCGCGGCATGGGATTCGTGATGCTCCGGGAAGTAAACGGGAGGCGGATTGGCAATCCCGCACTTCTCAAGAGCATCCTCGATCTCCATCGGGATCCAAAGCTTTTCCTTCAGCCAGAGCGGCATCGCCATCATGAAGGATCGTAACCCGCGCGGCGCCACGCTCATGTGCGTCTCCAGAATCCGCGCAAACTTCGTGATCGGCTTGTCGTAGAATGCGACCGCATCAATTCCGGAACCCGAAATCCCCGCCTCCGCCAAACAATAGCGAACCGCCCCATCCGGGAAACGGTGATCGTGTTTCTTGCGCGAAAAACGCTCCTCCTGCGCAGCGGCTATGATCACGCCGTCTTCAATCAAAGCGGCTGCCGAATCATGATAAAACGCACTGATCCCCAGGATCTTCATCAGAACTGCCTTTCGAAGTGTTTACGGTCCAATTGCACGTGCCGGGTCACCCAATACGTTGATGCCGATGGATCATAGGTGCGGAACATCAGGTCTTTTCCCTTGGCAATGAACAATAGCCTCAGCGGGATGAAAACAATGTAGTAGAAAGGAACCAGAAGGATCCAAGTCAGCGCAATCCCCACCCAAACCCCGAATCGCATCCCTGCCCGCTGAATACCAGGCAACCACTGCGGCTTGACAGCCGCCACCGCCACAAAAAACACCAGAAAACCCAAGGCCACTAGGGAGGCATGGTGAAAACCCGCCCCGAAACGCAGCACAAAAAACACAACCAGAAGCACACAAACCGGCACCAAAGCCAGCCTGCGCAACTCCTGAGGCTCAGGAGGCGTGACCGGCTTTACGGTCGCTCTCCAATTCCACACCGCTTCGTATACGGTCAATTGTCGCTTCGGGTCATTCATGGTGATCGAACGCCGGAGTATCGCATGTGCCTCACATCAGGCAACTAAAAAAGGATTCTCAGCATTCCACAGGACCGGAACCGAAATGCGGTGAAAAGGATCTGTTTTTTCGGTAGCAATCAGTGCGAGCCCCGACCCGTGCTTGTTCGAAATGGGTTCATGCGCAGTTGTTGGGTCATCTGCAAGCGGTATTCGAAGCAAAATCTTCTATGCACCCCGGGGCATTTGACGCAACCCCATTGGAACGATCACGACCACTGAATCAGCCACCACAATGCCCATTCTCACAAAAGACAAGATATGACAAATGGAGCTGAGTATGCCTAACGGTACCAAATCGAAATCACGCGAGAGGGGACACCCGGAGGTTACGGATCACACGCAGCTCACCCCAGTCCGCCCCTTTCATCCGGGCGCTACTGGTCTTGCGTTGATCAGGGAACCACTCCCCGTGGTCGGACTGAAGTTGTTTGAGGAACACCGCACTACCCAAGGCCATACCGTCCGTGAAATACCTTACCCGGCACCGCAGAGCCTCAGTCATCTCAAGCTTGCCTCCTCGTTTCATGACCTGCTCAAGGCGCTCCGCACTCACCCGACCACGGTCTTTTCCAACCAAGCCCTTGCTGTAGTAGCCTTTCCCGAAGAGACATATCCGGTACGACCGGATCGTCTCCTTCCATTCCCTTCCAAAGTAGATCTGCTGGTAGCCATCCCGGGCCTCCTTCTGGCCTCCCATCGCAGCAGCATATCCACAGAAGCGATACTCCGCCGGATCCTCCACCAACTCCGCCCTTACCGGATTGAGGTCAATGTAGGCCGCTACCTTCGCCATCGCCTCAAGGCTCGGCTCGACGATCAGACTCTTGAAGCGGTCCGACCAGATGCTCCCCGTGTTGCGGTGACGGTGATTATACCAGATCCCGAACCGCTGCTTCAATTCACGCATGAACACCGACACATCCCCCATACGATTGCGCAAACGCTCCCGCCATTCCTGCGCCGCTTCTCCTCCCTGCTCAAACACCTCTCCAAGCCGTTCCGGACCAATCGCACGCGGCCCCAGATGATCCCCTCCATACAGGATCCGGTGACGCCTCATCAGCTCCGCATCCGATAACTCCGGTTCATACCGCACCCGCGCCAGAATGTGAAAATGATTGCTCATCACACAATACGAGAGCACATCCACCCCGCAAAACTCCGCCTGCCGCCTCATCAACCGCACAAACATCTCCTTCTCCTCATCCCCAAACAAATACTGACGACAACTCGTCCGACTCAACAAGTGATATACGCCATCCATCCCACGCACCATCGCTCTACGCGGCCTATTCCTCATCCTTGTCTTTTCCATACTATCCACCCTTACTCCCTTCCCTTTCCCGTTTCAACTCTTTTCTCATCTATCAGCCTGGATGATAAGCATTCCCCCCATGCCCAGCATTTCCAGACCTTTTTGTAACTCCCGCTCCCAATGCGGCTCTCTCATCTCCCCGGCCTCGGCTTCGACCACCTTCCTCGACACCTCATCCCTCAAATCCCCCAGCACAGCCTTGCGAAAATCCTTCGAACCCTTCAACCATCCGC
>JAPXRV010000171.1:0-4638 GCA_033813415.1 Opitutales bacterium
CCATTGTCCTACCATCATGGGACGAGATTCAAGCCGATACACGGCTGCTCATGCGCCTGACCAAGGTAGTCGAGCACCAACAGACCCCCTTCTGTGGCAAAAAGCTCATCCAGATGCATGGCCAACGCGCTGTCATCATGGAGCCACCGGCACAGCCCCTCAACACCGCCGAGTTTGATGCGCTCTACGAGTTGCCGTTTCAACGCAGGCCCCATCCATCCTACCAGCAACCGATTCCGGGCTTTGCAACGATTCGCGAGTCCATTACCGTGTCCCGTGGCTGTGCTGGCGGGTGCACCTTTTGTGGTCTCGGCATGCATCAGGGTAAGTTCCTTTCCAGCCGCAGCATCGACGCTGTGATGGGTGAAATCCGGGCGCTTTCATCCGAAAAGGATTTCCATGGCACGGTATCGGATCTCGGTGGGCCCACCGCGAATCTCTACGCCGCCCGCAACGGCCACACCAACGCATGCCTGCGCTGTCACCGGCCCAGTTGCCTCTGGCCCAGACGCTGCCCTCATTTCGAGATCAATGAGAAGCCCGCGATCCGGCTCCTCCGTGAATCCCGCCGCCAGCCTGGCGTCAAGCATGTGTTCATTCAATCGGGAGTCCGCATGGATGTTGCCCTCCACACCCCCGATTACCTCCGTGAGCTCATTGCACACCACGTATCCGGACACCTCAAAGTTGCTCCCGAACACCTTGACCCCTCGGTTCTCCGACGCATGCGCAAACCCGCCGGGGATTTTCAGGCCTTCATGGAAGCCTTTTTTCAAATCAGCGAGAAGGTGGGCAAAGAACAATACCTGGTGCCCTATTTTATCTCCAGTTTTCCCGGCTGCACGGAGAAAGAAATGGGGTCGGTGGAATGCTTCCTCCGTGACCAGCATTGGAACCTTCAACAGGTTCAGGATTTTATTCCGCTCCCCATGACTGCCGCCGCCGCAATGTATGTCACAGGCATCGATCTCGATGACAAACCCATCCCGGTAGCCAAAAACGCGGGCGATCGGGAACGGCAAAAACGCATGCTCCGTCCCAATCCGTCCCGGAAACCCGGTCGCTCCCACTCTCCCCGTTCCCTCGACTCTGTCGACTGAGCAACGGCGGGTTGACAGATCCCGGTATTTGGATCAAAGAAGGTGTCTTTTTTCCTCATGAATACGAAACTCAAGATAGCACTGGGAAGCGACCACGCGGGATTCTCCCTCAAGGAATGCATCAAGGAATACCTGATCGGACTTGGACACGAAGTCCGGGACTTCGGAACGGATTCTGAAGCATCCTGCGACTATCCGCCTTTTGTGCAAGCCGCCGCCCGTTCGGTGGTAGCTGGCGAGTGCGATGTGGGTCTGGTTTTTGGGGGAAGTGGCAACGGCGAGGCGATTGCGGCAAATAAGGTCAAGGGCATCCGATGCGCATTGTGTTGGAATGAAACCAGCGCGCGCCTGGCAAAGGAGCACAACAACGCGAACGTGATTTCGATGGGCGGTCGCCTGGTTGAGCCCGATGTGGCCAAGCGCATTGTCGATGCCTGGTTGGGTGCGACCTTTGAAGGCGGTCGTCACCTCAGGCGCATCCAGATGCTGGACTAGTCTGGAATATCCGGAGCTCCCCAGCCTTTGCATGGCTCTGGTGGCGCTCCGTTGACCCGACTGTGTCCCCTACGGTTGACACCCGCGCATCTCTCCTTCATCTTTCAAGATTTTACGCAATACACACCGATTATGCGATCCACCCGATTTGACGACGACGACGATGATTCCGAAGACGAGGAAGTGGTTTCCAATGCTTCGAAAGGAATCCAACACGAAATCCAGAAGCGCTTCCTCGAGAAGCGAGCCGTGTTCCTTTGGGGTGCGGTAACGGATGCATCCGCGCGGGATATCACCGAGAAACTACTCTATCTGGAGTGGACGAATCCGGGTGAGCCCATCACGTTCTACATCAATTCCCCCGGTGGGTCCATTACCGCGGGAATGGCGATCTATGATACGATGAAGCTTATTTCCTCCCCGATCACGGTTGTGGTGACCGGAATGGCGGCCAGTATGGGATCCATCCTGCTCTGCGGGGCGCAGAAGGGCAAACGCCTTCTCTACCCGAATGCCCGCGTGTTGATCCATCAGCCGCTCATCGGAGGCCGCATATGGGCCCCGGCCGTGGACATTCACATCCAGGCCAAGGAAATGGAACGCATCCGCGATGACCTGAACCACATTCTGGCGGAGTCCTCCGGTCAGCCCATTGAGAAAATCCGTAAGGATACCGATCGCGACTTCTACATGACCGCATCCGAGGCGATCGCCTATGGATTGGCGGACCGCATTGTTCTGGGAATCGCCTGATCCTTCGAACCATCTCTTCTTCTCAACGCTTCCCATTTGTCGACAATGGAACAAACCCTTATTTTGCTCAAACCCGATTGCATCCAGCGGATGCTTGCGGGGAAAGTTCTCGACCGTTTTCAGTCCGAAGGATTCGTGATTCGCGCCTCCAAAATGGTGTCACTATCAAAGGAACTGCTTAGGGAGCACTACGCTCATCTGGTCACCTTTGATTTCTATCCACCGCTCGAAGCCTTCATGCTGGAAGCTCCGGTTATGGCGCTTGTGCTCGAACGCGAAAACGCGGTTCAGCATGCGCGCACCATCCTGGGCCCGACGGATTCCCGCAAAGCCGAAAAAGGCACCATCCGCGGAGACTTCGGGACCGACAATCGCCGCAACATCGCGCATGCCTCGGATAGCCCGGAAAACGCGAAGATCGAGATAGAACGCTTCTTTCCAGAGGGTATCAACGGCGGGCTTTGATCTCAAAAGCGTATAAAACATTCGATCCGGATTCCATTCCGGTTCAACCGGATATCATAACCGGGCCGACCATGCGAACCGGGTTTTCGTGAGCGGAAGGGAAACGTTGTTGAAGAAAGAGTATTCAACATCGCTCGCAAAGTTCGCTGGATGGTCTTGAGCTTCGTCGAATGGGCTTCGCCCTACGACCCTCGCCACAAGTTTTGAAGATGGTTTAACCAGAGAGCGCACAGAGAAAACAGAGGAATGAAGAGTTCGATCCACAGATGGCACAGATTTCCTCAGATTTGGGGAATCGATGTGAGCAATTGAATCATCGGCTATTGGTCATCGCCTATTGCCTATTCTTTGTCGGGGCTTTGCCCCTTTCTTCCTTGGCGGCTTTGCGTCTTGAGTGAAGACGCTGCATGCAGCGTCAAACGGGCGTGAGAACAAATCCTCTTCAATCCTGTGGATCCTGTTCAAAAAAGTGAATCCACCAGGATAATCATTGAGTCCTCATCCCATCACCGGGCCCATTCCCCTTTCGTGCATTTAGTGTCGTTCGTGGTTCCATCTCCATCTTCCTCCGTGTACTCAGTGCGCTCCGTGGTAAAATCCTCTTCCAACCTGAAGCCCTTCGACTTGGCTCAGGGCGTAAGCCCGCAGGGCGATGTTAATGAATTCTTCCCCTTCATGGTTGGGGATCCAACGACCCGATCACAAGCGATCCATCGGGCTGGTGATCCCCAAGCCCGGCCGCCGCATGACATGGGTGTAGATTTGGGTGGTCTCCACACTCTGGTGCCCCAACAGATCCTGCACCGTCCGGATATCCGTTCCCGCCTCCAGCATATGCGTCGCAAACGAATGCCGCAGCGCATGTGTGCTCACCGCCTTCGCAATCCCCGCACGCCGCGCAGCCTCCTTTATAGCATTCTGATACCGGTTCGGCATCACGTGATGGCGACGTTCAATCCCCGTTCGCGGATCCACTGAAAGCTTCCGGCTTGGCCACACCCACTGCCACTCCCAACGCACACCCGCTTTCGGATACTTGGACGCCACACTTGGCGGCAAATACACTCCGGCCAACCCGCTTTGCTGATCCTCCTGAAACAAAACCTTGAGCCTGCTGATGTGCGCCGAAAGCATATCCACCAAGGATTCGGGTAACAGAGTCCGGCGATCCTTGTCGCCTTTGCCCGCTCTCACCACCACATAACGGTTGTCAAAATCCACATCCTTTATCCGGAGCCGTATCAGCTCGCTCACCCTGAGCCCGCTCCCATACTGCAGATTTGCCATCAAACGGTAAGTCCCCGACAAGGCTCCGAACAAAGCCTGCATCTCCGAATGGGAAAGCACAACCGGCAGACGTCTCATCACCCTGGCCCGCCTATACTCCATCATATCCGGAAGCTCCTGCTCCAACACCTCACGAAAAAAATACACCAGCGCATTCAACGCCTGCCGCTGAGTCGATGCACTCACCCGACCTTCATAGGCCAGACCATCCAAAAAACCTTCCAGTGTCGCTATACTCGCAGCACCTTCTTTTGCTCCGGAAGCGTACTCCATATAACGCTTACACCAACCCACGTAGGTTTCCTCGGTCCGATACGATTTATTCTCCACCCTCAACCGAGTGATCAAACGCTTCTGCCAATCCGGCAATCCAGCGTTATCCAATCGGCATTCCACGCCGGACACCCTTGACGCTTCCCTGAAAAACCATCTCAGCGCCTCTTTCCAACTCTCCAAAGCATATGGCTTCGGATTCTTCTCCCGTTCAGCCCATGCAAAAAACCCAAGAGCCGTGTCGACCGAAGCCACCAGTCCATTG
>JAPXRV010000172.1:0-4555 GCA_033813415.1 Opitutales bacterium
GACTATCAGGAGAAGGATTGACAGGTCCCCTTTTCTGATACGTGCTTTTGCCCACTATGGCACAGAGCGCGCAGTTTGATCAGGTTTCGGTGTTGGCCAAGGCCAATGTCTATTTCGATGGCAAGGTGGTCAGCCACACCGTGATTTTTGCCGATGGGAGCAAAAAGACCCTTGGTTTGATCTATCCGGGATCCTATCATTTCGGAACCCAGAAGGCGGAGCGCATGGAGTTGGTGGCCGGTTCGGCTTCCATTCTTCTTGACGGGACGGATGCGCCTCAGGGCTACGACGAGGGGACCAGCTTCGATGTTCCGGCGAATTCGGGATTCACGATTACGGTTGCAGATGGAATCTGCGAGTATATCTGCTCCTACATCGAATCCTGAGTCCGACCCTGTCTGTTGGCGGGTCGGAGGGTGTTATCTCTATCCTGAATCCAATCGGATGTTGTTTTTCACACTCGCCGGGTCCGGGATTACGGCATTGGCGGATTCCACGCCCAGGCGAATCGATTGCCGAATCCGTTGTGCTGGTGGTTCCACTCTTTCGTTGAGCAGAGGATCCTGCAGCTATTCCCTGTGAGGCGTTGGATCATCCGACGGGTCTGGCAGTAGTTTCCGGCGTTTGTTGCGCACCGCTTCCCGCAGCAGATACTCCATCTGGCCGTTTAGACTGCGGAGATCATCCGCAGCCCAATGTTCCAGTTCCTTATACAGATTGGGCTCGATCCGGAGGAGGAAGCCTTTGCGTTTTTCTTTGTCCATCTATGGATCGTTTCATCGGGATGCACATGGTTACCCGCTGAGTCATCGAAGGATGCGGCAGGTTCTGACGGTATCCCATCCGGCGAACGGTTTAGTTGTAAAGCGTTCCAGCGTTGATAACGGGATGAACCTCGGACTCGCCGCAGAGCACCACCATGAGGTTGCTGACCATGGCCGCCTTGCGTTCTTCATCGAGATCAATTACGCCCTTTTCCGACATTTCCTTGAGGGCCAGCTCCACCATGCTCACCGCGCCATGCACGATCTTCTGGCGGGCCGCGATCACGGCCTCGGCTTGTTGGCGGCGTAACATGGTCTGGGCAATCTCCGGCGCATACGCAAGGTGGGCGATTCGGGCTTCTTCCACGACGACCCCTGCTTTTTTGAGGCGTTCCTGCAGTTCGAGGGCCAATGCCTGCGATACTTCATCCATGCTGCTGCGGAGGGTGACCGTGTCGGGGTTCTCGTCATCGTAGGCATAGCCGCTGGCAAGGTGCCGCAGGGCCGATTCATACTGTACCCTGACGTAGTCCTGGTAGTCATCGACATCAAACTTCGCCTGAGCGGTGTCTTGCACCCGCCAAACCACAACGGCCGCGATTTCTATAGGGTTGCCGTTTTTGTCATTCACCTTGAGCCGCTCCCCGTTCAGGTTGCGGGCGCGTAGCGATACTTTGTGACGAGGACTTCTGGAGGATGAATGCTGGCCTTGGGTTGCTACTGCAATTTGCGCCTGAGCATCATTGGAATAGAAGGGATTTCCCCAATGAAATCCACTTTCCCTGACGGTTCCAACGTATTTGCCAAACAGGATGAGAACGCGTGCCTCATTTGGTTGAAGCGTGAAAAACCCTCCCGAGAGGACCAGATTCACGATAATCAGCACAATACCGGATGCGATTACCGGTACCTTAGGAGCCGGGTGTGGCAATCGGCCAGACGCAGCTGTGACAATCAACCCAATGGAGAGAACCCATATGGCCAGTACGATGAACAGCCAAAGCCATCCATTCTGAACGCTTACCGGACGTTCTCGGTTTTCGGAGAAGGTATCAGATGATTCTTGCATGGTAGTGTAGATGAAATATCAACACGATATCAGAATGATAATTCGTGTCAAGCCGGTTCTGCGGGTTGTGCATCAATCGCTCCATGGTTCAAGCAGGATGCCGTGCGGATCTTGTGTTTCTGCTGTTTCCGTGTTGATTCCAAGGGCGTTGTATCCAATGCTTTGGATGCATGAAGGGCCGGTCTAAAAGCATTGGCGGTTTTTTTGGCGCGAAGTATCCAATGGATATCTTCTGGAATCACGCGTTAATCACTGCTTTCCTATCAGGCCTGTTTGTCGGGTTGTTCCTGATTGTGTTCCAACCGTTTGGTTTGTCAGCCGCAGACTGGGAACACAAGACCCGTGATCTGGCGTCGTATGGGATCCCATCCTTTGTTGTCGTATTGATGGTGAATGCGATTCTGCTGGTGATAGGGACAGGTGCACAGTGGAAGGTTTGTCTTTTCTTTGTCACGATTTTGATCCTGATAACAGGGGCGAACGCGTTGTGGGGAGCTTGGCTGTTCGATGAGTGCTGTAACTGGAGCAGCGTTTCGACTATGCTGATCCAAACGGTAGCGATAGGTTTTTTTCCGGTAGTGGGCACCGTGGCTTACCAACGCATGCGGCTGGTCCATCGTCATGAAGGAGTCGCAGAGGATTTGAACGCACGGATATCGCTTGATGCTGAGGCACCTCGCAGAAGCATGGCTGATCCGGTCCCATCCGGGGTCGCTGATGTTCCCGATGTCATTCGTCTCACCGGAGAGAACCGTGGCGAATCCTTGGATTTGATAAGGGAAAGCTTCTATTTTGTGGAGGCCAGCGCCAACTATGTTGAGGTGGTTTGGAAGTCGCCTGACGGAAAAATGATCCGGACCATGCTGCGGGCGCCGCTGAAGTCCATTGAAACCCAGTTGGAGGTGTGGAGCCCGACGGTGATGCGGTGCCACCGATCTTTTGTGGTAAACCGATCCAAGGTCATCAGAGCGGAAGGGAATGCACTCGGCCTGACCCTTAGCATGGAGGATGATTTTCTCACCGTTCCGGTCTCGCGCACCTTTGTGCGTGAGTTTGCAGCGGTCCGGGGTAGAAAAGCGTAGGTGCCCCTCCCGCTCCATGGGTGAAACGATCGATTTGTCCCTGACGCATTTGCGGTTGGTCCCATACCGTTGATACTCGTACCGCAACCATGCAGGTCATCCCTCCGCGCTTTACCACCTGAGAAAGTGCCGATGGTGTGGGTGTGCCGACGCCATTCCGGTGTCGGTCCGCCGGAGACGGTGGAATCTCCATCCAACGCATTGATCAAATCATACAAGTCCATGAATACCAGAGAATTTCAAATTTCGCATGACTCCTACGTTCCATCCAGTCCAGCAGCAGCGCTTCGAGCCGTGGGAGTGGCTCTCATCTGCCTGATCGGAACCGGACTTTCCTTGGCATCTGTTGAGGCTGCCACGCTAAAAGTGATTGTCGAGGGGGTTGAGAATACCGCCGGTAAGATGCGTTTGAGTCTTTTTGCCACCGAGGATACGTGGCTCAAAGAAGGGGTTTGGATGGAAATCCTGCCCTTGGCCATGCCCGAAATGGTGTGGGATGTGATGGATCTCAAGCCTGGAGTCTATGCCGTGTCGGCGGTTCACGACTGCGATGCGAACGGTGAGCTCAATACAGGCACATATGGAATGCCCACAGAACCCTATGGTTTTTCGAACAATGCGCGCAATCCGTTTGGTCCCGCTAAATGGAAGGATGCTTGCTTCGAAGTGGTCGAAGGTGAAAACACCATCCGGTTTCAGGTGCGGTAACCAGATCCCTTCGACTGATGCCCTACGCCCGTTGGATGGGAGTGTCCCTCCTATGGTCTGGAATAGCTGGCGGAGGTTATTTTTTCCATGGGATGGGGAGTAGGGCGGGGAGGCCTGCCGAAGTGTATTGTATACAAGGTAGACAGAAAGCGATTCCCGCCCTTTCCCGGAATCAAGGGTAACAGACGATTCCAAAAACAGCCATTTCATAAAATTTTAACAATCGCAATTCAAAAAAAGCAATCGTTTGAGTAAAATGATGCTCCTGAATCATAATTGTTTGTGGACACGTGCTCGAATACGGGTGTCGGTTGTCGTATTCATCGAATATTGGCCGGTTGGATTGACCCGCGTGAATGAGTTTTTCATGACCGGCTCTCAGTCATTTTGGATGGAGGACCGAGGCTTGTTTTTCATAGGATTGCAGTTTCATTGGATTTGAGTTGGATAGGATCTGCTGATGACCGAATACTTGACAGCTTCCCGCGTCCACGTTCCGGATGAAGTCCCACTGGAAGATGCTTTTGCGCGTACCTCTCATCTGGCAATTGGGGCGCATCCGGATGACCTCGAGATTTTTGCCTACCATGGGATTGCGTGCTGTTTCGAGGATGCGGATCGTTGGTTTGGCGGGGTTACGGTGACGGATGGGGCCGGCTGCGCCAGAGGCGGTCCTTTCGCATCGGTGAGTGACCGGGACATGAAGGAGATCCGGTATCGTGAGCAGATCTCGGCTGCGGATATCGGGCGCTATAGTTTCCAGTGTCAATTCGGATACTCCAGCGCGGAAATCGGGGAAGCCATTACCTATGCGCGGCTGGTGAGCAAGTTGCGGGAGATTGTGGAGTCCTGTCGTCCAGAGGTACTTTACCTTCACAATCCCGCCGACAAGCATCCGACTCATTTGCGTGTGTTGACCGCTTGTATTGATG
>JAPXRV010000173.1:0-4527 GCA_033813415.1 Opitutales bacterium
GATCGGGGTAGTGGTGTCTGGAAATCTGATCCAGTTGTTTGTATTCTGGGAGTTAACCAGTCTCACGTCCTATCTGTTGATCGGGCACTACCATGAAGAATCGCAGTCGAGGTGGCATGCGCTTCAGGCCTTGCTGGTGACGGGTGGGGGAGGCGTGATCATGTTGGTTGGTTTCCTGATGCTGGGTCAGGCAGCCGGGACATATGAGATCGGTGCATTACTTGATGCAAAGGATCAAATCCTTGCGGATCCCAAACTAGCCTGGATCGTGGGCTGTTTGCTTTTGGGAGCATTCACTAAGTCCGGACAATTTCCGTTTCATTTCTGGCTTCCCAACGCGATGAGTGCGCCGACTCCGGTGAGTGCGTTTCTGCACTCAGCCACGATGGTGAAGGCAGGCGTTTTTCTGGTGGCGCTTCTCACTCCAGTGTTCAGTGGCCTGGCATTGTGGGATATTCCGCTGATGATCCTCGGTGGACTGACCATGCTCTACAGCGCCGTGTTGGGTTTGTTGCACACGGATCTGAAGAAGATTCTGGCCTATACTACGCTGAGTGTGCTCGGGCTCCTGATGATGATGCTCGGATTGGGATCCGATCTGGCTATCAAATCCGCTATGGTATTTCTTGTCGGGCACGCTTTATACAAGTCGACCCTGTTCATGTGTGCGGGATCGGTGGCACACGCTACTCACACCCGGGATGTCCGTAAACTTGGTGGACTTCTGAAATGGATGCCGATCACCGCATGGACGGCGGCGCTGGCTGCTCTTTCCAAGTCGGGTTTCCCCCCTTTTGTCGGCTTTATCGGAAAGGAGTATGTTTACAAGTCGGGTATCGCTTCTGAGGTATTGGCTCCGACCATCCTGATTGTGGCATTTGTCACCAACCTGACGCTTCTCGCATTGGCCTTCAAAGTGGGGATTCATCCATTTTTTGCCAAAGCTCCGGATTCAGGAGCCGAAGATGGCCATCACCCACACGATCCAACCTTTTGGATGAGCATTGGCCCTCTCTTGCTTGCGCTTGCAGGGCTTGGAGCCGGTCTGTTTCCAGGGGTTGTAGGGCCGCTTCTAGTCGAACCTGCCGTGAATGCAGTGGCCGGACGGGAGATTCTGATCCCCATGAAGCTGTGGCATGGACTCAATGCGCCACTGCTCATCAGCGCACTGACTCTGGTCGGCGGCCTTGTTCTCTACCGTTTTCGTTGGCTGATCTGGAATCAACGATCGGGTCGGGTTCCACATGATGTTTTTGAAGGTTTGTTTGAGAAGGGATACCATGCTTTGCTTGTTTTCGCCGGTTGGCAGACGCGTCTCCTGCAAAGCGGATCCCTCCGGAATTACTTCTACTGGATCCTTGGTTCGTTTGCTCTGCTTTCGATACTGAAGTTTTCCATCGTGGGTTGGGTTCCCGAGTTCAGGGGTGACACACCGTTCACTTTCATGGACGGGGTCATTGTGGCGATGGTCATGAGTGGTGCGTTGTTTGCTCTGTTGGCACGCTCCCGTTTCGTGGTGATCCTTGCATTGGGACAAGTGGGTTTTGGGATTGCCTGGATCTATGCGGCATATGGAGCGCCCGATCTTGCGATCACGCAGATTCTGGTGGAGACGCTTATGGTTCTTTTGTTTGTGTTTGCGATTCGAAAGATGCCCAGACTGCATGACTATTCCAGAAAGGGAGAGCGTATGCGGGATGCGTTTGTGGCCTTGATTTGTGGAGGCGTTGTCACTCTGTTGGTGATGAAGACCCAATTCCTTCAGATCTCAGTTCCGATCTCGCGTGAGATCAGTGAGTGGAGCTACGTGATCGCTAAGGGTCGAAATGTCGTCAATGTGATTTTGGTCGACTTCAGGGCTCTCGATACAATGGGTGAAGTCACGGTTCTGGGGATTGCTGCGATTGGTGTTTTTGTTCTTCTAGGCCCGGTGCTCTCGAAAATGCGAAAAGGGAAAGGAGGGGATTCATCATCATGAGATCAATCATTCTCGCTCAAACCGGACGGATCATGGTTCCGGCGTTGGTTGTTATGTCCCTGTGGGTATTGTACCGGGGGCACAATCTTCCGGGAGGCGGATTCATTGGAGGGCTATTGTTTGCGTCCGGATTTGCTCTTGTTGCGATTTCGGACGGAGTGGCTGAGGCCCGCAGGCGTCTCCGGTTCTCGCCAATTCTTTTGATTGCGACCGGGCTGATAGTCTGCCTTGGAAGCGGGCTTCCGGCTGTGCTTTCGGGCGATGCGTTTATGAAGGCGCTTTGGTTGCCTGCGTTCAGCCTTCCCTTGCTGGGTAAGGTGCATTTGGGCACCCCGCTGGTCTTTGACATCGGGGTCTATCTGACCGTCATCGGTTTTACGCTGAAGGTGTTCTTCAACTTGTGCGAAGGAGGCGATGCCTGATGGAAGTGGTATTTGCAGTGATGGTTGGTTTGCTGTTTGCCGCAGGGTTATATGGGTTGCTGCGACGCAGCATGGTCCGGATGATTGTGGGCATGATCCTTTTGAGTCAGGCAGTGAACCTATTGGTGTTCTTCTCTGGCGGGCTGAAAAAAGGTCAACCGGTTTTCGTGCCGGAATCGGGAGAATCTTTGCTCGGTTCTGCGGATCCGATTCCCCAGGCGTTGGTCTTAACCGCAATTGTGATAGGCTTCGGTCTTACCGCTTTCATGATCGTTCTATTTCAGAGGGTGTTCGCGAGTGAGAAAAGCGACGACACTGCCCGTTTGTTTCACACAGATTCATGAATGCTAATCTGATCATTCTTCCGGTATTAATCCCGATGTTGAGTGCGATCCTCGGATTGGTTCGTCCGACTTCCCATCGCTACCAGAAAACGGTTGGCATGGTGGGGATGGTGCTACTATTCCTCGCGTCTGTTTGGCTGACAGTCTGGGTTGTGCGTGAAGAGATCATGGTGCTTCGGGTGGGCGGATGGTCGGCTCCATGGGGTATTGTATTGGTGGCCGACCGCTTGTCTGCGGCGATGACACTTGTGGCAGCCCTCATTTCCCTTTGCACGGTGGGCTATGCTGTTTCGTCAGTTACCGAGTCCGAAACGAAGACCTATTTCTTTCCGTTGATGCATCTCCTGATGATGGGGGTCAACGGATCTTTCCTTACAGGGGATTTGTTTAATCTGTATGTGTGTTTTGAGGTGATGCTGATTGCTTCCTTTGTGTTGATGGTGCATCAGGGGTCTCCGCTGCAACTTGAGGCCGGGCTCAAATACGTGACGATCAATGTGCTCTCGTCGATGATTTTACTGGCGGGGATCGGAATGCTCTATGGGAAACTGGGCACGCTGAACATGGTGGATATCGCCAGAATTCTGCAGTCGACCGATGAGTCCGTGCTGGTGAACACCACAGTGGTTCTTTTGGTGATAGCCTTTGGGATCAAGTCCGCGATTTTTCCTCTGTTCTTCTGGCTCCCCGCGTCTTATCACACCTTGCCTGTGCCGGTCGTGGCGTTGTTTGCCGGACTCCTTACCAAGGTGGGAATATACAGCTACCTGCGTTCCTTCACCTTGTTGTTCGGTCACAGCACCGATGTGTTTGGAACCATACTGCTTTGGTTGGGAGCGGCCACGATGGTTACGGGCGTGTTGGGTGCCGCATCACAGTATCATGTGAGGCGGATTCTATCCTTTCACATCGTATCACAGATCGGTTACATCCTGTTCGCGATGGCCTTGTTTTCGGAGTACGCGATTGCTGCTGCGGTTTTTTACACGATTCACCACATTATCGTGAAATCCAACCTGTTCCTGGTTTCGGGTCTGATATCGAACCATTTCGGTTCCGGTGATTTGAAGCAAATGGGAGGCTTGTATCGAAAAGCTCCGCTGTTGGCACTTCTATTTAGTATTCCGGCTCTTTCCTTGGGCGGCATTCCTCCACTGTCGGGGTTCTGGGCCAAGCTTTCCGTCATCAAGGCTGCATTGGACAAAGATGTGGTATGGATCGCAATTGTGGCTGCTTTGGTAGGGGTGTTAACGCTCTATTCCATGACCAAGATTTGGGTCGAAGCCTTTTGGAAAGCGCCTGTGGACTCAGGAGATGCTCCTGGCGAAATGCAGTTGATCGGGTGCGATGCGGTCAAGGGCAGGAAGCTTGTCTGGTGGCCGAGTCTTCTTCTTGCGGTGTTGACGGTGATGATCGGGATCTTCCCGCAGGTGTTGTTTGACTATGCCGAGCTCACGGCTCGCCAGTTGCTGGACACGAGCTTCTACATCAACGCGGTACTGGGTTCACCGTAAGTTCCGGAATCTTCATGAAACGCGCATTCAGAATCGCTTCTTTCGCCTTGTTCTATTTGGGAGAAATCCTGAAATCGAATTTCAGGGTGGCCATAGATGTATTGTCTCCCAAACCATCGATATTCCCGGCGATTGTGGCTGTGCCGATTGAGGGATTGTCTCATGCCGGGGTTACCCTGCTGGCGGATCTGATTTCGATGACACCCGGCACCCTGAGTCTGGATTTCGACCCGGAAGATGGGATGCTCTACATTCATTCGATGTATGCT
>JAPXRV010000174.1:0-4519 GCA_033813415.1 Opitutales bacterium
GTCCTGGAGATGGCTGCTCTCCCGGGGAGAAGCCCTCCGGAGGGCCAACGGCTGCGCATGGAGAATAGCCGGCACCCACAAGGACATAACCGAACGCAAGGAAACCGAGGCCAGCCTGCACATGGCCAAAGAGGTCGCTGAAGCCGCAAACCGCGCAAAGTCGGAGTTTCTGGCCAACATGAGCCACGAGATCCGCACCCCGCTTAACGGGGTGATCGGTTTTGCCGAATTGCTCATGCGCACCAAGCTTGACCCAACCCAGAAACAGTATGTCTCCAACACCACGACTTCGGCTCAGCACCTTCTGGGAATCATCAACGACATTCTGGATTTCTCAAAAATCGAGGCGGGAAAACTGGAACTCGATGAGACCCGGACCGACCTCGTCCGCCTCCTCGAGGAGGTCACGGACATTATCCAGCACGAAAGCCAAAAGAAGCCGGTCGAAATTCTGCTCAATATTCATCCCGGGATTCCGCGCTTCATCACGGTAGATCCAATGCGCTTCCGCCAGATCCTGGTGAACCTGCTGACGAATGCCGCCAAATTCACCGAAAAGGGAGAGATCGAGCTCTCGGCGTCCTTCAATCCCAGCCCCCACTCACCGGATCAGGGCGAATTCGTGTTCAGCGTCAGGGACACCGGAATCGGAATCACGCAGGAACAAAAAACCAAGCTCTTTCAGGCATTCACACAAGGGGATTCCTCCACCACCCGGAAATACGGTGGTACCGGCCTCGGGCTCGTGATTTCGAACATGTTGCTCGCCAAAATGGACAGCCGCATCGACCTTGAAAGCACTCCCGGACAGGGTTCCCGTTTCTCCTTCCGCATCATGCGGACCTTCGAAAACGAAGCGCCACAAGGCATACAGCCCCTGCCCCTCTACCGCTCGGCACTTCTGGTGGATGACAACACCCGGTGCCGTGAAATCCTTTCGAGCATGCTGGAGCACTGGGGCATCAACTGCACCGCTTGCGCCAACGAATCCGAAGCCCGCAAGACACTCTCAGCTCCCGGATCCTTCGATCTCATTCTGCTCGACCATGATTTACCCGACGGTGCCTGCAGCAACCTACTCCGGCTCATTCGCGATGGCACATCCTACGCCGATCCAAAGCGCACTCCAGCCGTTTTCGTTTTGCACCCTCCTGCGCATGAAGACACCTTGAGAGAGGAAGCCAAACAACTCCGCATCGACCGCCTGATTGCAAAACCGGTGAAGTCTCAGGTGTTGCTACCGCTGATACTGGCCCATGCTGGAAGCGTTTCAGCCGGTTCGGAGGGCGACTCACGCTTCGCCAACATACCGATGGCTGAGCCAACGCGGCGCTTTTCGATCCTGATCGTGGACGATGTTCCCATGAATCTGGCTCTCGTGAAATCCATGGTCACCGACGCGTTCCCTGCCTGCTCACTCCTTGAAGCAAGGGACGGAAGGGAAGCGGTTGACCTCTTCGGACGCCATTCCCCGGATATCGTGCTGCTCGATATCCAAATGCCGGGCATGGATGGATACGCCACCTGCCGCGAAATGCGCAACCTCGAAAACCGTTTCGGCGTCCACACCCCCATTATCGCACTGACCGCCGGAGTTGTGATGGGCGAGAAGGAAAAATGCCTCGAAGCCGGAATGGATGCATATCTGGCCAAACCAATCGATCAATCCACCCTCCAGGCCACCCTGCTCACTTTCCTTTCCGGTGATGGCATCAGTGCATGGCCCGACAAAAACCTCCGACAAGGACCCCAAAAACCGTCCAGTCCACGCAAAGACCCCGCATCGCTGCAGCACTTCAACATCGAGGCATTTTCAAAAAGGGTCGGCGGAAAGCGATCCTTGGTGGAAGAACTCAAAAACGATGCGAAAACCCAGATCCAATCCTATCTCGAGGAACTCTACGCGGCCTGGCGCACCGAGAACTGGGATCAACTCCATGAAACATCCCACCGTGTGAAAGGCTCAGCCGGGCTCATGGGCTTCGAGAAACTGGAGGCGCTAATGGCCGAGTCGGAACACTTCACCCCGGACAAAAAACCGGTCATCGATCAATGGATCGATCGCATACTGGAGGAATGGGTTCTGGTAAAGGACATCCTCCATCACTCAGGCTGAGCATCCGCAACCAAATGGCCTCATGCGGAATCAACCGGCGGAGTGGAGGGCCCCACAAACTGTCCAAGCGCATCCCGGAACGCTTTCGCCCGCGTGAGGTGTTCCACCAACGCATCCGATTCTCCGGCTTTCAAAGCCCGCTCAAAGCCCTGCAAGGTCGTGATCACCTGAGACAACGCGGACCCGATCTCGATACGGTTTTGATCCAGAATGTCCCGCCACATCTCCACGCTGCCCGAGGCAACCCGCGTGGTATCCCGCAAACCCGGCCCCGCGTATTGCATCCATTCTTCGGGCATCGCGGCAGCCAGGGTCCGCGACAAACCCACTGCTGTAAGGTGCGGCACGTGACTCAGCCAGGCCACCATCCGGTCGTGGAGCTGCGGCGTCGTGCGGGTTACCCGCATACCCAATCCCGTCCAGAAATCCTCAACCGCTTCGGTTGCTTTGCGATTGGGTGCATCACCTTCGGTCACAAAGCACGGCCGACCTTCAAACAACCGGGCATCCGCGTACTCAAATCCGCTCTTTTCAGAGCCGGCCATCGGATGGGACCCCACATACACGCTTTCCTCCGGCATCCGGATCCGGTCAATGGCCCCATGGAGCTCCGCTTTGGTGCTCCCCACATCCGACACAATCGCTCCCGGTTTCAAGAACGGAGCGGCCTGCTCAGCCAGCGCGGCGATACGCCCCACCGGTGCACAAATCCAGACCATGTCAGCATCCGCAACCGCCTCCCCTAGATCAGCGTGAACCGAATCGCACCATGGCCGGGTCCGGCAGGCTTCCAAAACCTCCGCGCGCCTCGCCCACACTTTCACCCGACCCACCATTCCACGTTCCCGCGATGCGAAGGCAAGAGATGCGCCCAGCAAACCGGGTGCAATGACAGTAATAGTATCGATTCGGGTCATGTTGTTTGGAAATCCTGCATGCAAGCAGCTCCGATCAAGTCCACATTGCCAATTAATGTCAAAATTTTCCTTGCCCTTCCCCATCACCACCCTATTGTTTAACCTTTCCCTTTTGGGGAAGCGTCGGGACGTCGCACAGCCTGGTAGTGCACTAGCATGGGGTGCTAGGGGTCGCTGGTTCAAATCCAGTCGTCCCGACCATTTTTTCTCCTCCGCGGATCGAGCCATCAGCGGTTGGGCCGGATACCACTCCAGCCAAATCACACGGAACCATCACCGCGAGAGTGACAGCAACGCAAAACACGGCGATCATCGACAATGTAACGATCGTCGGGGGAGAAATCAACCAACCACCCGCTCTCCAGGGGATTGGAAACCAAACCGTCCAGGCGGGCGAGCCATCCGTATCACCACACAAGCCACAGACCCGGATTCCGGTCCTAATGCGCTGCAATACAGCGCCGATGGCCTCTGATTTGCTTGAGATCCACCCTGGCAACAGGGCCTGCAAACGCTTCAACGCTGTCCACCATTCAGGGATTCCCAACCGCCCCATACCCGAGCTGTTGGGGATCAGACTCTTCTCCCGGCATCAGGTAGACACATGGGGATGCCTTTTGCCTTGCAGGTGGCCGATTCATCCCATTCAAGCACCCGATTCATACCCAAGGTTCGGTTGCAACCACCTTTCGACCTCCTCCACACTCATTTGCTTGCGAGCGGCGTAGTCCTCAACCTGATCCCGCTGAATGCGTCCGACCGGGAAATAGTGGCTGGCGGGATGCCCGAAGTACAGACCCGACACGGAACTCGGCGGATGCATCGCATAAGAGGACGTCAGTGTCATTCCGGTGTGACGCTTCACATCCAGGAGATCCCAAATCGCAGCCTTCTCGGTATGATCCGGACTGGCCGGATACCCCGCCGCCGGGCGGATTCCGCGATAGCGCTCCCGCACCATCCAATCGACATGCGAATGCACCTCCTCAGGTGAGGCCGTCAAACGCTCCCCGAAACGGAAGGGCTCCTCAAGACCATAGCCCAACGCATCACGAACTTCCTTATGGCAGTATTCCGCCAACGCTTCAGCAATCCGGTCCGACAAAGCCTGCACCAGGATGGCATGAAAATCATCCCCTGATTCCTTGAGGCTTCGGGCGTATGCCTCGATTTCATCTCCTGCGGTGACCGCAAATGCGCCAATCACATCCCCTCTTCCACTGGAAGCGGGCGCCACATAATCGGACAGGCACAGGTATTCCTGAGGCTGGTCACTGCTCTTTTCGCGCTGCTGACGCAAAAAATGGAAACGCTGCAGCATCTTCCGGTGGGATGCGTCCTCAAAGACCTCCACATCGTCCCCGACCGAATGGGCCCTGAAAAGCCCCCAAACCGAGCGAAGCCGGACCCGATCCTCACGCATCAGGGAATCCAACATCTGCCGGGCTTCGCGATACATTTCCTGAGCCTGTGCGCCGTGCTGCTC
>JAPXRV010000175.1:0-4516 GCA_033813415.1 Opitutales bacterium
ACCTTCGCTGGAGCCATACCAACCCGTCAACGCCAGTCCACAAAGCCCAATAATCACGACTCCGGAGCTCACTCCGTCCATGTTGTCCAGCAGGTTCACCGCATTCACGATGCCGACAAACCAGAAGTAGCTCACCAATACATTCACCCATGGCAGCGGAGTCAGCGGAAACGGGCCAATCCACACAATCACCACCGTCACCGCAATCAGTTCAAGCAAGAGCTTCACTCCCGGCTTGAGGTTGACGCAGTCATCCACCCATCCCGTCACCGCCATAAACAACGCTGCGGACGCAATGATGACCATCATTTCCGCAGGCGGTAATGGAACCGCCAAGCCCATGCTTTCCGACAATCCAGGATTGGCCAGCAGACTCCAGAACAAGGCTGCTGTTCCGACTAGAAAAGCCGCAAGAATTCCCACACCGCCATGCAGTGCCGTGGGCTTCTCATGCCAACGATCCTTGCGCGGCGCGGCAACCCATCCGTAGCGCAAGGCCAACCTGCGGACCAATCCAACCGCCAGCCAGCTTACCACCACGCAACCTACTACAATTCCAAGATACTGGTACATGCCAATCGTTCACCGGATACCGTAGACCCATCGCCTGTTGTTCAGTGTCATCCAGCCAAATCAGGCCAACGCCGCCCGGCTGTGGGCGATTACGTCATCCAGAATCGCATCAAGATTGGTCAACGGTCGAAAGCCCGTCAAACCAAAGAGCTTGTCCGTTCCCGGCACACGCCGCTGCATATCTTCAAAATCTTTCGGGAAAACCTCGTCGTAAGGAATCAGTCGGATTTCAGATCGGCTATCGGTCTTATCCTTGATTCGCTTGGCCAGATCGAAAATCGAAACCTCCTCGGTCCCTCCGATATTAACCACCTCGCCCTCGGCACCCGAAGCCTCCATCAAACGCACAACAGACTCCACCGCATCTTTCACGTGCGTAAAGGTGCGGGTTTGGCGTCCATCTCCATAAACCGTCAAGGGCTCGTTGCGCATCGCCTGTCCGACCAAGCGCGGAATCACCATTCCGTAACGGCCTGTCTGCTTCGGCCCAACGGTGTTGAAAAAGCGCGCAATCACCACTGGAAGATCCATCGATCGGTGGTATCCCAACGCCATGAACTCATCCATGAGCTTCGATGCCGCATAACTCCAGCGGGCTTTGGTAGAGGGTCCATACGCACACCCATCGGTTTCCACCAACGGCGCATGGGATTGATTCCCGTAGACCTCCGAAGTAGATGCGATCAATACCTTCTTTTGAAACCGGTGACACAACCCGAGAACAACTTCAGTTCCCTGAATGTTCGTCTTCAGCGAAGACAACGGATTATCAAGAATGTATTGCACTCCCACCGCCGCAGCCAAATGAACCACCCGGTCGCATATCCCGACAAGATCCAGCAGCTTTTCACCATTAAAGATGGAATCGTGATGGAAGAACAGCTTGCCTTCGTAGCGAGGGTTCTCCAACAGCGGATTGAGGTTATCGATGCAACCAGTCGACAAGTCGTCGATCACATACACCTTGTGCCCAAGCTCCAGATACTTTTCAGCGAGATGAGACCCGATAAACCCGGCCCCACCGGTCAGCAAAATTTTCATTTCCCGATTTCGGCAAATCTGGCGGTAAACGCAAACGCAAAAATCAGCTTTCCCCGCCCGGCATTTTCGCTAGACTTCACGCTTTTCAATCATATGGACCGCATCACACTCGCCAAACAAATCAACAAGGTATCCAGCCTGACCGGTCAGTTCACGCTCCGTTCAGGGCAGGTCAGCGACCGCTACTTCGATAAATACCGCTTCGAAAGCGATCCGGCGTTGCTGCGGGCCATCGCAAATCACCTCGCACCCCTTATTCCTTCAGGCACTGACATTCTGGCCGGACTGGAAATGGGCGGGATTCCCATCGCCACAATGCTTTCTCAGGTCTCAGGGCTCCCCTGCGCCTTCGTCCGCAAAGAAGCCAAATCCTACGGAACCTGCCAACTCGCGGAAGGTTGCGACATCAAACGCAAACGCGTTTTGATCGTCGAGGACGTGATTACATCCGGTGGTCAGGTGATCCTTTCGGCCGCGGACCTTCGTGCTTTGGACGCTCACATCGAAGACGTAATCTGCGTGATCGACCGCGAGCAGGGCGGCGCTTCCAAACTCAAATCCGCCGGCTTGAACATGCATGCCCTCTTTACCCGGAGCGAGCTTGAGTCAACCGTCGGTGGGCTGATGATCTGAACCGGTAATGCACTCGCGATTCAGGCTTGGCGCTTGATGTCAGGTTGTTCGGTGCGTCGCGGCAAGCAGGCATTAGGAGTCATTTCGGCATAGTCCCGGGGTTCTTTGTGTTTTCCTTCGTCGCGTATGCATCGCAGATGATTGCAATGGAATGTTTCACGAGTATGAAACAAATCACGATCATTTTATTCTTGACTGTTTTACTCTACTATTCCGTCATTGTAGCCATCAATGAAGATTTCAAAGAGAGGCGAATACGGACTGCGCGCAATGATCAATTTGGGCCTTGCCCATGAATTGGGCCGCGAGTGCGTATCTGCCACCGATCTTGCCACGGCGGACAACCTTCCCCTGAAGTTTCTCGAACAAATCTTCCTCTCGCTGCGGCAGGCGGGCTATGTCGACACCATCCGGGGAAAAAGCGGCGGCTATAAACTGGCCAAAAATCCCGCAAACATCACAATGGGTGAGTTGGTCCGCCTGCTCGACGGACCGTTGGCCCCCATTCCTTGCGCCAGCAAAACCGCCTATGAGCCCTGTTCATGTCCGGACGAGGACCATTGCGGATTGCGCATGCTCATGATTGATGTGCGCAACGCGATTTCCAACATTCTCGACCGCTATACTTTGGCACAAGTCGTGGAGGTCACCTTGCGCAAGATCCGCCGAAACAAAGCCGAACACTTCTTCCTCCGGAAGGAAGCACCCGCTCCTGTCCGTGGCCCCAATCATGATCCGGCGGATCCGACACAGGGATTTCTCGCTGAATGGACATCCTCGGATGACAATGCATAACCCATACCCCCCCTTCCATCCATGCAAACGATCACTTCATCCTCAAAACGCGCGGATCATTCCGACGATCCAGCCGTTCCACCGGAATGGTGCAACCTCGTCAAAAAATACGTGGACTCGATGACCTTCGGACAGGTCGTCATCCATGTCCACGAAGGTCGTGTTGCGCAGGTGGAAAAAACGGAAAGAGTCCGCTTTCCGAGCCAGAAGAAGCCGTAAACATTTCTTATGGTCCACCGGCGCAACCGGAGACCTTCTATTCCCAGTATTCATCGATCCATCCACGCTGACCGGACAACCGGAGGCTGGTGAAACCTACAAAAATCTTAGGACTCGCCAGACCATGCAATATCCCATTCAACTCACGAGAGCAAAACGCCTGATTGCATGCGCCGCTCTTTCCGCAACGCTCTTACTGCCCCATGCCCCGGCATCGGCAGAGAGCGATCCCGAAATCGAAGCACTCCGTGCCCAGATTGTCGCTCTCCAGAACCGTCTCGACCGTCTCGAGCAGCAAAGACAGCAAGAGCCGAAACCTGCCCAGACGACAGCCCCGGCATCGACACAAGCATCCGCTCAGATCACAGTCGATCGGCGAGGGCTAGTCGCCGAGTCGGCCGACAAAAACTTCAGCTTCCGTATCCGCCCACGGGCCCAGACCGACTTCCGCTGGTTTCCGGACGACGAAGACGGCAGCACAGAAATGACGATTCGCCGGGTGCGTCCGCTTATTCACGGCAAAGCCGGACCGATGCTCTGGCGCATCATGCCTGAACTCGCGGGAACTGTCAGGATCATGGATGCATGGGGCGACCTCTATTTCAATGATACGACCTTCCTGCGAATCGGAAAATTCAAGGGGGTCTCCGGTCTCGAAAGGCTGCAATCGTTTAGCCAAACGCTCTTCATTGAGAGTGGACTTCAAAATGCCCTCACCCCCACCCGCGACATTGGACTCGAAATGCAGGGCTCCGCTGCCGACAACACGCTTGGGTGGACACTGGGCATCTACAATGGCGCACTCGACGACACCGACTTGTCGAACAACAGCAACCTGAGTAAGGGGGACTTCGATTTCGGCGCCCGGCTCTTCTGGCAGCCCTTCAAAAATGAAAAAGGTCATGTCCTCGACGGATTCGGAGTTGGCATATCAGCCGCAGTGGGCAAGGAAGATGTCACAATCGCCGACAGCGACAGGGATCGCCGCATCCGCTACCGCACCCATGGACAAGCCACCTTTTTCCGCTACAACGATGGCGTGCGTGCCTCGGGGCAACGGCTGCGTGTCAACCCGCACCTCTACTATTACCATGGGCCGTTCGGCCTGTTGACCGAGTGGGTTCACAATTCGCAGGAACTCGAGCGCGGAACAAATGCAAAGACGGTGGACTCCTACGCGTGGACCTTCCAAACCAGCTATGTGTTGACCGGGGAAAATGCATCCTACTCGGGAGTGAGACCTTCCAGTCCTTTC
>JAPXRV010000176.1:0-4434 GCA_033813415.1 Opitutales bacterium
TCACAGCATCGCGTGCACATGATGGAACCCAGACTGTTTCATGGATAGCCATTCGCCGGTGTGCTTTCGGGTGCACTGGAGGAAAGTCCGGACACCATAGGGCAGGATGCCTTGTGAAAGCAAGGGAGGTATCCGAGAGGGTATCGACGGAAAGTGTCACAGAAAACATACCGCCCGGGACTCGTTCCCAGGTAAGGGTGAAATGGTGGGGTAAGAGCCCACCGCTCCAAGAGTGATCAAGGAGGCAGGACAAACCCCATCCGGTGCAAGGCAAAATAGGGAACTGGGCGGCCCGTCCGATAATGTTCCGGGTATGCCGCACCTCGCGAAAGCGAGGGAGGGGAAACCTTCAGATAAATGGATGGCCATCGGGAAACCGGGGACAGAATCCGGCTTACTTCCATGAAACAGTCTCCTGTTGTTCCAATCGATCCGGAATGTTGACGCCAAAGCAGGAATGCATACATCTTCTCAAGCGTTCCCGCTCACCAACTCAACGGACAACTCGTGTCCAAACGCGACCCAACTCAATCTTGCCACACTGCCATGAGTAACAGTAAACGCAAACGCCGCATTGGTATTCTCACCGCCGGGGGAGACAGCCCGGGTCTCAACGCCGCGATCCGCTCGATCGGAAAAACCGCAATCAGCGAATACGGCATGGACGTGATCGGATTCCTCGATGGCTATTCAGGACTGATCGAGGATCGCTCCATTCTCATCGAGAAGAACAGTCTCGCCGGCATCCTCACTGTCGGCGGAACCATTCTTGGAACCAGCCGATTGAAACCCCACAAGGTCAAAACCGAAACCGGCTACGAGGACATGCGGGGCCGCATTCTCGAAAACTATGAAAAACATAAGCTGGACGCGCTGGTTTGTATTGGCGGAGGCGGTACCCACAAAAATGCGCTCAAGCTTTCGGAGGCGGGACTCAACATCGTCACCCTGCCTAAAACCATCGACAACGACATCACTTGCACCGACTCCACTATTGGATTCGACACCGCGCTCGGCATTGCAACCGATATCCTCGACCGCCTGCACAGTACCGCTCACAGTCACCACCGCATCATCGTTTCGGAGATCATGGGACACAATACCGGATGGTTGGCACTGGGTGCGGGAATCGCGGCGGGGGCAGATGTCATTCTCCTGCCCGAAATCCCCTATGATACCACCAAAGTCGCAGCAGCCATTCAAAGGCGAAGGGATCACGAAACCCCTTTCAGCATTGTCGCTGTGGCGGAAGGAGCCTATTCCGTCGAACACGCCAAACGGCTCTCCGAACTGAAGGCATTGAAAAAAGAAGCGGATGATCCAACCAAAAAGGCCGAAGCTAAGGTCGCGATCAAACAACTCGAGTCAGAGCATAACGGCAATACCATGCGGCTTGCGGGCGAGCTCGAAACCCTCACCGGACTCGAAGCGAGAGTCACCATTCTTGGGTATGTTCAACGCGGCGGCACACCATCCTGCGCGGACCGGCTGCTCGCCACCAAACTCGGAAGCGCTTGCGTGGCGCTCATTGCCGACCGCCAGTATGGAATGATGGTTGGCGTGCGCGGTCGTGCAACCAAACCGGTTCCCCTGAGTGAAGTAGCCGGTAACCTCAAATGTGTACCGCTGGACCATGATTGGATCAGGGCCGCCCGTTCAGTGGGAACCACCCTCGGAGACTAATTCAATACCCGCATCCACCCACCATGACGCACAACATCTGTTTTCTCTTCCATGATGGAATGGAAGAACTCGAAGCCATTGCCCCGCTCGACCTCCTCCGCCGCGCCAACCTCAAGGTCACGACCTATTCGCTCGGGAGCCAAATCACGGTAACCTCGCGAAATGGTGTGTTGATTCAGGCCGATGAGTTATTTGAGGAACCGCTCCCGATAGACGGATTTTACGCCCTCATCATCCCCGGAGGTCCAGGGGTTAAGAATCTTCGCAACGATGACCGGGTCAGTGCATTGATCCGATCCTTTGCAAACGCAGGCAAATGGATAGCAGCGATCTGCGCCGCCCCACTTCTCCTCCACGATCAGGGTCTGCTGGAAGGTAAACGCTACACCGCCCACGCATCCACTGCGGATACACTATCCCGAATCGACCCTGCTGCGTCCGTCGTCATCGATGGAAACATCATCACATCCCGCGGTGCGGGAACCTCCATCGATTTCGGACTCACCATCGTCGCAACCCTTACGGGATCAGAGACTGCGGACTCAATTTCCAAGGCAGCCGAGTATCCCTACTGGACCCCTTGAGACCGGGTTTCGTGCAGAAATTCGGTTTTTTCCGGAATTTCTCTTGAAATCGGTCTCCATATCCCTTTTCATCCGACCTTTTAATCCAACGAGAAGCCATGTCCCAGCACAACAGTTTTAAGGTAGGAAGCTCAGCCGGCCGCAAGAAGCGCAACGTTCTCAAACGCTTTGAGCGCGTTGAACTGCTCAGGAAGCGCGAGCAATGGAAGGACGGGGACCGGGTAACGGGTCTGCGCAAAACCAAGCCCGCTGAATAACCCGAGCCATTCGGTATATCCAGTTTATTCTTTTGAAGCCTGCAGCAATGCAGGCTTTTTTTGCCCCCGCTCATGACGCAAAATGAGATTGCATTCAGTTAAACCCGCATCAACATGATGGTTATCATGGGCTCGACTTTCCAACGCCTACCCCTTTCGCCACACGGAGAAGCTGTCATGGAATCGGCCGCGCAATCCGGTTTGAAACTGCGCGACATGGACCCCGATTCCCGGCCACAGGAGAGGCTGGATCGACTGGGGGCCGAGGCGCTCAGCGATGTCGAACTCATTGCAATGCTGCTTCGCAGCGGCAGCCAACAACAAGACGTGCTCGAACTATCCAACACGCTGCTCACCCAGGCCGGATCGCTCGCAAGGCTGGTTCACTGGACCAAGGAAGACTTCATGGCCGTAAAGGGAATCGGCAAAATCAAGGCGCTGCAACTCAAGGCGCACATGGAATTCGCCAAACGGGTCATCCTTGCCCAAGTAGAAGAACCACGCATTTTCGACAAACCCGATAAGGTGTGGCGCTACCTTCAACCCATCGCCACAGAACTCGAAATCGAAAAATTCTGGATGATCGCGCTCAACCGGAAAAACCACCTCATCCGGATCAGCGAGCTGACATCCGGAACTGCCAGTGCCAGCCTCATCCATCCGAGAGAAGCGTATCGGGAAGCCATACGGCTTGGCGCATCCGCCGTCATATTCGCGCACAATCATCCATCTGGCGACCCGGCACCTAGTTCCGCAGATATCCGAGTAACCCACCAGCTTCGCGATGCGTCGAAGATTCTCGACATTGATTTGCTCGATCACGTCATTATCGGACAAATTCGCAAAGACCCCAAAGGACTCGGGTTTTTCAGTTTTTCAGAGGCCGGACTCCTCTGATGGCGATTCCGGAAACTATCCTCCGTCCGGACAAGCATTCGTTAAAGCTTTGCCCCCGAATGCCTCGATTCAGGCCAACATACCACCATACGGGATCCCAAACACCGTCTGGAAGGAGCCGCTGAAAAAAGGATCAACCGTTACAAATCAAACAGACTTCATCCTCTTTCGAAATCCTTGAGGTGAACCATAAACCCGTTGGGATTCCACATCCTGACAAGCCCCGAATAAGCGGCTCTACGGAGACGAAATGGGATCATCCACCTCCTTCCCGCTCCCAAATATTCAAAGAAGTTCAAAACATGAAACATCCAGAAATTTCTGCTTCGAAAGCCCCGATATCGAAACCCGACACGTGCAATCTCCCGGGCCCTGCGAATCCCGCCTTTTGAGGTTTTTGTCGCTGCGTGTACCCTCAGCTTTGACCAAAGCTCATCCACCGATTCGACTTTTCCCATGCCGGATACCCTCAACGCCAAATCCCAATCCATGGCGAAATCGAGAGCCACGTTCACCCCTCCCGCACGAATCAGCGCCTCACGCCCATAGAAACAGGAAGGCTGGGTGATATAGTATAGATCCTTGATTAGATCTATTTCAAACGGACGAAAAACCCCTCGCTTAATACATCGGCCATTCTCATCCACCTTGTCCGCCCGCCCATAGACCATAGCAGGTTTCCCAAGTTTGAGCCAGTGACTGGCCATAGATAAAAGACTACCCTCCACCAACATATCATCTCCGTTCAACCAATTGAATAGATCACCATTGCTCAATGCCAACCCCTTGGAAATCGCGTGGGTCTGTCCTTGGTCAGCCACGCTTTCCCTGTAAAAAATCCGGGATTTGAAACGTTCAATGACATCCACACTTCCATCGGTTGATCCACCATCCATCACAATCAACTCAAGATTCGGATAGCCCTGATCGAGGACACTCCTGAGAGTATCTTCCAGATAATCTACCTGATTAAAGACAGGGACCACAATCGATACCTTTGGCAAAACGGTCAT
>JAPXRV010000177.1:0-4359 GCA_033813415.1 Opitutales bacterium
GTCCGCGAAGGCTTCGGGTTCCTCTATGGCTTCCATGTGGTGGATCACCGCGTCGATCTCGGGGTTGTTGCCTTTGGGGTGAATGGCCCGGATGAGCCGAAGGACGTGTCCGCAGAGCCTTCTTCCTGGGGAGTGGGCGATTGGGGTGGTCCTGAGCGGGCTGACATCCAGAATCGGGTAAAGGTCAGTGCCCCAGCCGTGGACGGCCATCCGGGCGATTCCCTCCAGTATGAGGTTGGATGTGCCATCTGAATGGGTTTGACAGGCTTTGATGAATCCGGCCGTCGCCACGGGGGCAAGGGTGTTCCATTCTTCTTCTGATTCGCGGGGCGCAAGGGGCGCGACGATACCGATAATGCATTCACCGGAGAGGGCATCCTCAAGCATGCGGCGGTAGCGGTGTTCGAAGATGTAGAGGGGTAGTGCGGTTGAGGGGTAGAGAACCGTCTCGGACAAGACCATGCAGGGAAGCTGAGAGGGGAGTGAAAAGGTCGTCATGCCAGTGGCTGCGGAATAGAGAATGGGAATTCCTGGATTGTCGCCAGGTGATGGTGGGAGGGCAAGATTGTAATCAGGCGGGATTGGGATCGATCACTCGAGGGCGCTTTATTGCACGGATGGAAGATTTCCGGCTTTTCTGTTGATGGTTTTCGCCGATCATCGAGTAGTTGTGATGATTGACGGCAGGCCATTGGATACTGAGCAAGTGATTCCTCCGAACAGTGGGTGTGAGGGCATGCGGCGGGCATGGATTGTGACGGTCGGCATGGGATACGGGCATCAGCGGGCCGCATATCCGCTGCGTGGAATCGCCTGCGAGCGGGTGATCACAGCGAATGCGGACAAGATGGTGGATCCGCGGGAGCGTAGGCGCTGGAAGCGGGTGCAGGCGTTCTACGAAGGGGTCTCCAGGCTCTGTAGTGTTCCGGTGGTGGGTAAGCCGCTCTGGTCTATGTATGATCGTTTGCAGCGGATTGCGGATCTTTACCCGAGTCGTGACCTTTCCAGACCCACATTAGGGGTGATGTATCTCGACCGCCTGCTCAACAAGGGATTTGGTCAAGGGATGGCAGAGTATGTGAAGGCGGTGGACATCCCGTTTGTCTCCACGTTTTTTGTTCCCCCGTTGGCGGCTGCACGCGCTGGAATAAAGCGGGTATTCAGCGTGGTTACCGATGTGGATATCAACCGGATCTGGGTGGCCCGGGAACCGGAGACTTGCCCGGTGCACTACCTTGTGCCGAGCATGATCGCATGGAAGCGCCTGATCCAGTATGGGGTCCGTCCCGAGAAGATCACGTTTACCGGTTTCCCGCTCCCTGAGGAGAACCTTGCCACGCTCGAGCAGGATCTGCGTGGCCGGATCGGTCGTCTGGATCCGGTCGGGCGATTTGCTGCCCGCTATGGGGATGTGGCGGGCTTCAATGGTGTGGCGACGGGTGAGGGCGGCCATGCTCCGATTACGCTGACCTATGCAGTGGGTGGTGCGGGTGCCCAGAAAGATGTGGCGGCAAGCATTCTGGAGGGCTTGGCCCCTGACCTGAGAGCCGGGATCTACCGGCTGAATCTCATCGCGGGCACCCGACTGGAGGTGCGCCGGTTCTTCATGGATGCGATCCGCAAGTATGGCCTCGAGTCGCTGGTCGGGAATGGAATCGAGGTTCAATGCGCCTTGGATATTCCCTCTTATTTCGCCACATTCAACCGCATGCTGAAAGATACGGATATCCTGTGGACAAAGCCAAGTGAACTGGTGTTCTACGCCGGCTTGGGAATTCCCCTGATCATGAGCGCACCCCTTGGTGCCCATGAGGAGACAAACCGCAACTGGATCCGCAATATGGGGGCTGGCTTTGTTCAGGAAAATCCGCGTTTTGCACGCGAATGGCTGCGTGAGTGGATCACATCCGGGATGCTGGCCGAGGCGGCGTTTGATGCCTACGTCAAAGCACCCCGACATGGAACGGAGAACATCCGGAGGGTGATCTTTGCGGATGATCCGTCCGATGTGGAATTAGTGGGCGACCACGCGGCCACTGTGTTGGCTCCCGAGTGGCGCTGATGCGGCCCATATCGATTGGAACCATGGGCCGTTTTTCTTGGTATGTCAGGGGCGTCAGATCCTCCCGTCTGCTTCGTCCATCGTGATTCGACGGAATGGATATTGGACAGGATCCACATGATTGAGAAATGAAGATGTTTTCTCACGAAGGCACCCGGTTCGGCGCGTAACCGAACCGGGTGCCTTCTGGTATCTCAAAATCTCAAACACTCCACGAGTATTTTCGAGCCCTTCCTCCGACGAGTTGTATTCCCATTACAGGCCTCTCGTTCCCCTCGTGAGGGCTCAAAAAGCAAAATATCAACACCGGGTAATCTGGAAGGTGAAATTCAGGGGCTGTTGATTGGGCTGATTAGGTTCTCCGGGGCTCTTGAATAAGTGGTCGCGGGTGTCGCGACAGGAGGGGATAGTATCATCCGGTGTTCTGAGATGGGTGGTATGAATTTGCATTGGCAGAGGGCGGGGTGTTTTTGTAGATTGGTTGCGAGAAAGGAATGCAATGAACGAAATCCTGAATGTGCATGTTGAAGTGCAGGTGAAGCCGGGAATGGAAGCGGCATTTGTGGCCGCCTCGGGGGAAAACGCGCGCTGCAGCCGGATGGAACCGGGTGTGATCCGCTTCGACTTGTTGCGCGACGCAGAATTGCCCGGGCGCTTTCTGCTGATTGAGGTCTACCGCAATCCGGCTGCGGCTATTGCCCATAAGGAAACCGCCCACTACGCGACCTGGCGGGATACGGTGGCTCCAATGATGGCGGTTCCCCGCGTGGGACGGAAGTATGCGACCTTGGATTCCCCTGATGCTTGAGGCGATGACGACTCCATTTGATCTGGTGCAGCCCCGTAGGGTGTTGTTTGGCCGTGAGCGAATCCGGGGTATTGGGGATGTGGTCCGGGAGCATGGGAATCGCTGTTGGGTGGTGACCGGCAGCCGGCCGGAGCGTGCTTCTGTGGTGTCGGATGCTTTGGTTCGGGCGCAAATCCCGCATGAGATTTGGTGTGCATCCGGTGAACCGACTTTTGATTCCGTTCGTGATGCAGCGGAGGCTGCCCGGGCTTTTGCGCCGGATGTGGTGGTTGCGATGGGTGGTGGGAGTGTGATTGATACAGCTAAGGCAGTGGCGATGCTTTTGACCAACGGAGGCGATCCTCTGGAATATGCAGAGGTGGTGGGCGATGGAAAGCCGGTGATGCGTGTATCGATCCCGATGATCGCGATTCCGACGACGGCTGGAACTGGCACCGAAGCGACCCGAAACGCGGTTTTGAAGCACAGCGGGAAACAGGTCAAGGTGAGCTTGCGCAGTCGCTGGATGATGCCGGAGGTGGTGATCCTCGATCCGTTAGCGATGCGTGGAGTGCCCGCTCATGTAGCGGCGGCATCGGGCATGGATGCCTTGTGTCAGTTGATCGAGGCTTTTGTTTCGTGCCGTGCGAACGCATGGACCGATGCTTTGTGCAGGGAGGGGATTCCGATGGCCGCGGAGGCTTTGCCAAAGGTGTGTCGGGATCCGGAAGATCAGGATGCCCGTGCGGGAATGCTACTGGCGGCATGTTGGAGCGGTGTGGCGCTGGCAAATGCCGGACTGGGTGCGGTGCATGGATTTGCCGCGGTGGCCGGTGGAGTGAGCGATGTTCCCCACGGATTGATTTGTGCGCGATTACTCGCTTTGGTTTGCCGTGCGAACATCGAGGCGCTTGAGCGCATTCCGGATTCATCCAAAGGCCTCGATAAGTATCGGGAGCTGGCGGTATTGCTGACGGGCAATCCTCATGCGAAACCGCTGGATGGCGTGGCGATTATTGAGGAATTAAGGGACAGGCTGCCTTTGGCAACGGGTGGGATCATGGCAACTGTTCCGGTTGAACAGGTGGTGTCGGGGGCCCAGCGCGCAAGCAGCATGAAGGGCAATCCCGTGGTGTTGCCGGGCGAGGTGCTTACGGCAATCTGGAGCGATTATGCCGTATCGTTCAGTGCCGCATGTTCGGGTTAGCCGTGGTTGCGGGCAATTTGGCTTACGGTGCTAGATTCAGGTGGATCGATGGAGCTGCTTCGCTGTCCGCCGGCAGGATCGCGGCTTGAACGGCACCCAGCGGCCGGATCAGGAGGCCTTTGGTGGTGCCATCGATCATGCGCTGAAGGACGGGTCTGGAAAGGGTTACGCGGATTTTTCCGTCCGGACCGGGCTCCAGTTCGACATCATAGACCATCTGGCCATTGAAAACCTCTTCATAGGGTTTCCCTTGGGTGAGCGAATGGAAGGTCACGTCGGATGGGGCCCATGAGGGATCTCCCC
>JAPXRV010000178.1:0-4272 GCA_033813415.1 Opitutales bacterium
CGCTGCAAGCATGACATATTGCTCCACAGGCGAGGGATCGTAGCCCGCGTAGTAAAGAATAATGTGCGCTCTGTGCGCCCGGGCCTGCTGCTTGATTTCTTGGGGATAATGGGAGGGCGCAATGCACGCCTCAACAGCCTCCGCTGGCATCGGAAGGTCAAATCCAACACACTGAACTACATGCTTCCCCCATCCGACCAAACCAAAGACTTTGCCCTCGCGGTTGAGCGTCGGATCAATCTCGCAGCGCACCCTCGACATCGAGGGATGATATGCTCTGAAAGCATCGGTCAAGCGGTCTGCATCTAAAGGGCATGGATCAGTAAAGAGAACTTGAAGGCTCAGTGGATGCTCAATTTTTGGATTGGCAACGAGCTGCCCATCACCGGAATCGTCGGCGTCCGGCTTTCCGAAGAAACGAGAAAATACGCTCATGGTTTTATCAGAGAACAAGGGAAACGGGGTAGTGTTTGGTTCACGTGGTCAAGGCTGGAGTGGTTTTGATGGTTTTGCAATCGTAAAAATAGTATGTTGCTGATGGAGAATGAATTGCTGCTGAAGAAATTCGAGCTTACTAGGCTGTGAAAGGGTGGAATCGTGAGAATGGCGGATGGCATCGATTCCGGCTAAATTGCCATCCAGCGAAGCGCAGTGAGCGAAGCTAATTACAAAGAGTTGCTTAACAACGTTCGCCTGTGGCTCACTAAGATCCGCTGCGCGGACGACGATGCCCCTCGCAAGCTCGGGCCAACAGGTTTGATGAGAAAGAGATTCTCGCGCAGAGACCCGGAGACCCAGAGGAAGAAAACTGGAATTGACCACTGATGAAGATGATGAGCTTCCCGGGAGAGCTTCCCATCCGTGTTTATCCGTGTTTATCAGTGGTTGAATATTGTTTTCCTCATCTTTCGTGTTTTTCGTGTATTTCGTGGTTAACCACTCTTCTTCCACAATAACCTTATGGCGAGGCACGAGCCATTCGACGAATCTCATGGCAAGCCCCTTCGACGAGCACTGCGAGCGATATTAAACACAAAGAGGTTTTAACACCGCCCTGACGGACTATACGCCCCTCGACTTCGCTCGGGGCGCAGACGCCTCAGCTTCGCTTCGGCAACATACTTTCAATGGTAAATCTGCTATGGGGAACATGTGTGAATAGGAAGTGTATTCTCTCACGGAGGTAAGATGGCACAAAGGGTCAGAGCCGGGAACTCCATTACGGTGGAATTTTGCTTCGGGGTGGGTGAGTATTTGTTCCCGAACCCGGATCTTCCGCGTCACTCCGTTCCGGAGAGGGCTTGGGCTAATGGGCAGGTGGCCAGGTCAATCGTGTCTCCGCGTTGGTAGTGCATGAGCAGGTGTCTCGAGTCGTTGGCAAGGCGTCGTCGAAAGTCGCGGCGCTCCTCTCCTGAGAAGCCCACTGAAGCGATGTCGTAGTCGGTGGTTTGGTGGCGCATCCATGCAATCGTTGCCGATGCGGCTCTTTCCTCCACCGGGATGCGCTGAGTGCGCGCCACCGTTCCACTGCCCACCGGGATCGCATGCCGGGTGATGGCCTTAGCGGCTTTTCTGGCGATGCTTTCGTAGCGGGGGTGAAAGTTGAGGTAATCCAGCACTTGTGCTTCGAACTCGGCTTCGTAGGCGAGCTGTTCTTTTTCCCGCCGTTTGCGTCCCGACTCCAGGCGCTTTTCATAACCCGGGTCGGCTTTTTCTGCGGCAACCTGCTGCTGGAGTCGCTCAATGGTGCCGGCATCTGCCCATACCCCCATGGATTCAAACCGGTTTTTCCGCCAACGCTTCATGACCCAGTGTGGTCCGGCGGCCTTAACCCGGCGGGTGAGCAACGCATCCCCCGGCGGGAGCAGTTCCCATTCTTGCGGAATCGGCATCACTTTGCCTTCAAGATTCAGCACATGACCCGGTTTTTGAAATGGCCTCACTTCCTGCGTCTCGATCATAGCCTCAATTTAGCCCGCCTGATCGGCTGGACAATTCAAAAACGGAGGAGCGTTCCTCGATCATCCCGTTTGGTTTGGCATCTTCCGATTGTGGCCAGATGGCCCTGATGATCCCAAATCCGGTGTTGGGGCTTGCCATATTTCCAGATGTGGATAAGGAATTGGTTTTTGAGAAGAGGGGTGGTCCTGGCGGGGCCTGAGAAGCAAAACGATCCTTTTGTGACCCGAAGAACCTGATGCGGGTAATGCCGACGTAGGGAAGATTCGATGGATACATCGAGGGCCGACCGGGATCGTTGCGTTGTTTGCATCCAAGATCCATTTGCCATTCGAACCATGAATCCAGAAAGTCCAGTTCCATCCTTATCTGCCAGTCGCCGTGTGTATGTAAGCGGCTCAAGAGCGGATATCCGTGTGCCCATGCGTGAGGTGAGCCTGAGTCCGACCCGTCACGCCGATGGTACAGAGACTCCGAATGAGGCGGTGAGGCTATACGACACATCCGGTCCCTGGGGGGATCCTTCTTTTCATGGGGATTGCGAGAAGGGGCTGCCGCGCAGCCGGGAAGCGTGGATCATGGAACGTGGTGATGTGGAGTGGATTGAGGGACGGCAGGTCAAGCCGATGGACGATGGATACCTGAGTGAGGTCCATGCCGGAAAGGCTTCCGCCTCCAACGGACGAAACCCTCTGCGCGTGTTCAGCCAGACTCAAGGGCGTGTCCTGCGGGCCAAGACTGGCTGTCGGGTGACTCAGATGCACTACGCC
Organism: Opitutales bacterium; assembly: GCA_033813415.1. Taxonomy (GTDB): domain Bacteria; phylum Verrucomicrobiota; class Verrucomicrobiia; order Opitutales; family JAFGAQ01; genus JAFGAQ01. The sequence continues at coordinate 2,730 of JAPXRV010000178.1, forward strand.
CGGAAAGGGATCATCACCCCTGAGATGGAGTATGTAGCGATCCGCGAAAATATGCGCCTGCAGTCGATGAGTGGAGATGCGGCGGGGCGGCCGGATGCGGCGGCGAATACCTTGCAGCATCAGCATCCGGGGCAGTCCTGGGGGGCTTCCCTTCCACGTGAGATCACCCCGGAGTTTGTTCGTTCCGAAGTCGCGAGGGGCCGTGCGATCATTCCTTGCAACGTGAATCATCCGGAATCAGAGCCGATGATTATCGGTCGGAATTTCCTGGTGAAAATCAACACGAACATCGGGAACTCCGCCGTGACCTCTTCCATCGAAGAGGAAGTGGAGAAGATGCGCTGGAGTGTGCGATGGGGAGGCGATACCCTTATGGATCTTTCCACCGGGAAGAACATTCACCAGACCCGTGAATGGATCCTGCGGAACTGTCCGGTTCCAGTCGGGACGGTGCCGATCTACCAGGCGCTTGAGAAGGTAGGGGGGCGTCCCGAGGAACTCACATGGGACCTGTTCAGGGATACGCTTGTTGAGCAGGCTGAACAGGGCGTGGACTATTTCACGATCCACGCGGGGGTGTTGCTGCGGTTCGTTCCCAAGACAGCTCAGCGGATGACCGGTATCGTTTCACGCGGTGGAGCAATCATGGCAAAGTGGTGTCTGGCTCACCATCAGGAGAATTTTCTCTATACCCACTGGGATGAGATTTGCGAGATCCTGGCAGCGTATGATGTGGCGTTCTCGATCGGGGATGGACTGCGTCCGGGCTCGATTTCGGATGCGAATGACGAAGCCCAGTATGGCGAGTTGATGGTGCAGGGTGACCTGACCAAACGGGCATGGGCTCAGGATGTTCAGGTGATGAACGAAGGGCCGGGACATGTGCCGATGCACATGATTCAGGACAATATGCAAAAACAGCTCGAGTGGTGCCATGAAGCGCCATTCTACACACTGGGGCCTCTGACCACCGATATCGCTCCCGGCTACGATCACATTACCTCGGCCATCGGCGCGGCCATGATCGGATGGTATGGCACCGCAATGCTCTGCTACGTCACTCCCAAGGAGCATCTCGGTTTGCCCGATCGGGAGGATGTGCGCAACGGGGTGGTGACCTACAAGATCGCGGCCCATGCGGCGGATCTGGCGAAGGGGCATCCCGCAGCGCAGTGGCGCGACAACGCTCTGTCGAAGGCGCGGTTCGAGTTCCGATGGGAGGATCAATTCAACCTGTCTCTCGATCCCGATCGTGCCCGCTCTTACCACGATGCGACCTTGCCACAGGAAGGTGCGAAAGTGGCGCATTTTTGCTCCATGTGCGGGCCCAGTTTCTGCTCCATGCGGATCACCGAGGATGTGCGCCGTTTTGCGGCGGAGCGCGGAATCGCTGAAGAGCAGGCACTTGAGGTCGGCATGCAGGAACGCTCGGATGCATTTCTCAAGACCGGCGGCGAATTGTATCAGTAAAGCTTCACAATCCTATCAGCACAAAATGGATGGTCCTATTCCGGCCATCAGGCAAGTTTGGCACAACATGAGC
>JAPXRV010000179.1:0-4247 GCA_033813415.1 Opitutales bacterium
GTTCTGCGCTACCAGCGCCAGCGCTTCCGCGGCGGGGAGTCCGGTGAAGGCAGCCCCCGGTATGACCTTGGCCTCCAAATGAACGAGGATGCAACCCAGCGACTCCTGGACGTCTGGGCAACCGGCGAGGCAGGTGCCTCTCTGGGATTTGCCGCTGCCCGCGAAGCAGACCGCTTCGATCCAATCGAACGCGAAAAGGACCGCTTCTGCGAAAAGGAAGGGCTCACCGGAAAAAAGCAGTTCATCGCCCTTCGCAAAAAAGAAGCGGAAATCATTGAGTATCTCGATCTGCTCTATGCTCCCGAGGCTACCAGGGACGCCAGCCGGTTCCAGGCGCTCAGCGACGACGTTCTCGTGCAGTTTGGATTGGGTGACGCAAGAGCAAATATCCTCAATCCCGCCACCAAACTTTGGAACACCGGCTACGGCGCCACGATGATGCGTGAGGCCGTCACCCTCATGGGTGGATACGGCACCACCGAAGACTGCCCGGGCTTCCTCGGACAGAAGTGGATGGATTGCCAACTTGAGGCGACCTACGAGGGGCCGGAAGCTGTTCAAAGGCGACACCTGACGTTGGCGGTTTCCAGTCCGGTCTTCGCAAAGGAATATGGACTCTGGATCAACCAGCTCGAACGGATCAGTCAGGAATGGCCAGAGCTCGGCACCCAAGCGCTTGCAAAAGCAATGAAGCTTTGGATGCAGTCATTGGATTACCTCAACTCCCACTCTGACTCCTCCGGCAAGAAGCTCTACCACAACAAACGCCAAGGGATCACATTCCAGCTCGCGGACGCCCTTTGCTGGGTATTGGCCAGCCGATTCTTTGTCGACGACCTAGTCGAGCTGAGGGCAAAGGGTGCCGAAAACGCTGTCCTTTCCGAAAACCTGCCCGACTATCTCGGATTCTATGCTGACCTGTGCAAGACGCAGATCCTCAGGACAATAGGAGAAGTCAGCAAACTTTGCGGTGAACTGGTGGTCGGTTACGCTGCGGGATCCGATGAAGCACTTGAAGCATTCCAGAATGCTCAATGCGACATGCTGCGTTCAGCGGCTGGATTCCGTATGGCTAAAGACGCCGCGTCCGAAGCCCTCACCGGTGTCATGATTCCGGAAGCATTGGACTACCCCGCCTGATACTCGCGGCACCTCGTCCCGGCAACCGTCAACCCCCTCAACTATTGCATCAGAAACCATGGATGATTCCCTGAGACCCGTCATGGAAGTGGATATCGCCTGCGTAGGCTTCGGCCCCGCGACAGCCGGTTTTCTCAAGCGCCTGTCCTCACACATGGAACAGGATCCGACCACTTGCGAAAGCCGGGTGATGCCGGGAATGCCCCTCCAGGTTTTGTGTTATGAAAGAGGAGACGATGTCGGATTCGGAGTGTCGGGCGTTGTCACCAAAGGACGTGCTATCCGGGAGACGCTTCCGGACTTCGATCCCGGGATGGTGCCGACCGCGGCTCCCGTTGTTGAGGAAAAGGTAGCCTATCTGTTCGACCCGCATGGCGCATCAAGGAAATCGGGGACGCTCAAAGCGCTCGAAAAACTCATTGTGCCCTTCCGGAACAAACAAATGGCGTTTCATCTGCCTTGGATTCCGCCGTTTCTCGAAAAGCATCCGGGATACGTCTTCAGCATAGGGCAGTTTTGCTCATGGGTTGCCCAGGATATCATGGGCCGGGGCACCGCTCAGATTTGGCCGGCATCTCCCGTCGCCTCTGCCTTGCTGGAGGGCGATACGGTTCGGGGCGTCAGAATGATGGACCAAGGCGTGGACAAACACGGGAACCCACAGGATGACTATTCGCCCGGGGCCGATATCCACGCGGCACTGACGGTGGTCGGCGATGGTCCTGTTGGCGCAGTCAGCGCGCAGTTGGATGCGCATTTCGGGCTTCCAAAGGGTAACGTCCGTAACGATTGGGCAGTTGGAATGAAAGCCATGGTCGAGTTGCCTGCGAACTGCCCGCTCAAACCTGGCACAGTGCTCCACACCCTCGGGTTTCCGGAGCCGGAGATTTTCGGCTACCTTTACGTCTATCCGGACGGGATGGCTTCGATCGGGATTTTTGTGCCTTCCTGGTTCGATAGCCCGGGACGCACAGCATACCGCTACCTGCAGCACTGGATGCAGCACCCCTACCTCGCACAATACCTTGACGGCGGAGCCCTCAAAAGCTGGGGCGCCAAGACACTCGGGGAATGGGGACTCCACGGCGAGCCCTATCTGGTCGGCGATGGATACGCCCGGATTGGCGAAAACTCAGGCAGCACCAACGTCCTCACGAACTCGGGAGTGGACGAAGCATGGAAAACGGGAACCCTTCTGGCGGACGCCGTGTTTCAGCTGTTGAAAGAGAATAAACCTTTCTCCAAAGAGAACCTCGAGGCGACCTACGTAAAGAGCCGCATGGAGAGCTGGCTGCAGAGCGAGGCTGAAGCGGCAAAAAACGCAAGGGACGGATTCCAAAAGGGATTCATCCGGGGCATGATCGGAACCGGTCTTGCGGGAATCACCAATGGTCGAGTCTTCTGGCCAGCCAAATCCAAAACTCCATTCCAACGGGTTCCGGATGCCGTAGAATACTACAGCCGGTTTATTCCGAGGAAAGAAGTCGAAGCGATTCTCGAGGAATGTGCACGCAAGGGGGTTCCCATCCATGATGCATTCATGGATCGGCTGGGCTGGCCATCGATTTCTTTCGACGGGAAGCTTCTGGTCTCTCAACAAGACGCACTTTTGATTGGCGGGAAAGTCGCCGCCAATCCGGGATACGAAGACCACGTGAAGTTCAAGGATCCGCTGCTCTGTATGGATTGTCAGGCAAGGGTCTGCATTGAGGCATGCTCAGGCCAAGCCATACAGGTGAATCCTGACGGAGGGGGCGTCCCGCTATTTGAACGCGAGAAGTGCATCCATTGCGGTGCCTGCTTGTGGAATTGCAGCCGGACCGACCCGGGTAACCCGACTTCGGGAAACATCCGGTTTATTGCGGGAGCGGGAGGATTGCACTCCGCGGAAAACTAGGAATTCTTTTGGCTGAGGGAGGGATCCAAAGAAATGTATCCTTCCTTCAGATACCATTCCGCAGTCCTCCGGAGTCCTTCATCCAGATCAATCTTCGGGGCATACCCGAGATCGCGTTTCGCGGAATCAATCTTGAAGGCCCGGTTCTGCCGATACCAATCCACGCGACGGGGAAAAATCGGAGGTGTGATGCGGAATGGCTTGCAAGCCTTTTCGCAAATATGACCCGCCACTACAAGCGGCCAAACTGGATAATACTGAATTTTCGACGGCACATTCAACGCAGCCGCAACCTTCTCAACAATCGCGGAAATCGGGTAGTAATGCTCGTCCGCGATCAGATAAACCCCGCCCGAACCAACGCCGGGTGCCATGCATGCCATGAAAGCATCCACCAAATTGTCAATGTAGAGAGGATGGTAGAAGGTCTTGCCATTGCCAAACATCGGAAATGCTCCTTTTGCCACCCGCCGGAAAATCATCTGAAAGCGCTCAGGATCGCCGGGGCCGTAAATCGCAGCCGGACGCAAAATGACAGTCTCAAGACCCTTGGCCTGATACTCCGCAACGATTGGTTCCGCCTCGTATTTCGTGCGCTGATAGTAGTCCGCCGGTTGAATCGGAGCATCTTCCCCAGCCGGAGGATGATCAATGTTTCCGTGGACTCCGCAGGTGCTGCAGTACACAAACTTGCGAACCTTATGCCTCAATGCGGCATCAACTACGTTACGGGTGCCACCCACATTTACCTCATCGTAAAATGAATTGTCCACGTTGAGCTCACGAAAAGCAGCCGCCAGATGGTGAACCACCTCTACGCCTTCCACCGCTTGCTCCACAATCGCCCGATCTGTAACCGATCCGATGATGACCTTGGCACCCCAAGCCCGGATTTCGTCTGTCTTCAGACCTTCCTTGTAATCCAGGGCAACCACCTCATGTCCCTCATCCAGCAATCGCCTGACAAGAGCTTTTCCAGTGAATCCTGTTCCGCCTGTAACCAATACTTTCATTCCGATCGTTTGCGCGTTTCGCGATATCAACAACAGCCCCCACCAGATAGCAATTCTTTTTCCACAGGATCACCAACAATGTCTTTGATGGGATCCGGGCTTTCCCGGATATTGAGGAAGTCCAAAGATACGAGTGCTTGCAGTCACTTCAACGACGCTGGCAGCGAACCACCACCGGCGAACCAAACAGCCTTTTC
>JAPXRV010000180.1:0-4191 GCA_033813415.1 Opitutales bacterium
CGCATCCAGTTGTTGATAACTGCGAACGGCTCTTGGGAATTGCGATACCGGGCAATGTCGGTAAGCGAAATAAAATCCGCAGCGCCCTGCGTTACAACGGCGATGGCTGTTCCCTGGACGTCGATGCTGGTGCGTTTGGCTTTGCTCATCGCTGTGGGTGAAAGGTTGGGTTGGTTCCAATTACATTAAACTGGATGAAATTAAAAGTGGCGATCTTCTGGTAAAGACTCGGGGAACTCTGCCTGGAGATCGGAAGGGAGGCGGTCGATGACTTTGGCTCCCCATCCTGCTTCCTGCTGGCGGGCGAGGATGATTTTCCTGTTGGGCTTGTCGCGGAGAGTGACTTGCATGGTGACTTGCATGGTCGGTTAACGGACTCGCCGGTATTTTTGGCGGCTGCTGTTCGGCTTGTCGGGCAGTGTCGGCACGATGCAACCCGCTTCCAAAGCAGGGAGGAGGTAGGCTTTGCGGAAATGATCGCGGTTGGCTAGGCCGAGTTTTTCCTGCAACTCCTGTCGGGTGTGCTCTCCGGTGAAGGCGCTCAAAAGCTGTTCGACTTGGGGGGTGACTTGGGGGGTAACTTGGGGGGTGACAGGATCGGTGACTTCATCCTCGGCATGGACGGGCTCGATCGCGGGGAAGCTCGAACGAATGAAGTTCTCGGTGAAGCGGAAGCAGCTCTCGGGGAAAAACCGGGTGATCCGGGGGATACCGGAGCCGAGGTGCTCGACCAGCTCCAGGTCCTTAAAAATGCGCATCAGCTCTTTGTTCCGGGGAATGGAGTAGCCTTCGAAGAACTCGGATTGGGTGAGGCCTTCAGGCAGGGTGCCGGCAGAGGTGATCTCAATACGGTCAGAGAAGATCTCGAACTTGGGCGGAACCTCGCGGGTGTAGTCGTTGTGCACGATGGCGTTGATGACGGCCTCGCGCAGGGCGATGGGACTCCAGAGGCGGACGTCGGTGCGGCCTTTGGCGGTGATGGTGGAGGAGGTTCTGTTTTCGAGGTCGAGCTTATCGAGCACGCTCTTTGTGGCTTTGCGTGAGTGATTCATCATTTCAGCCGTTTGAGGTTTGTATCCGCCAGCAACGTGCGCATCTGGGTGATGGCGACTTCGTTTAGCTTGAGCAGACGTTCCGACTGAGGAAGCCCTTGCCGGATGAGCACCGAGTTGAGGCTTTCGAGGTTGGTGAGAACAACAAGTTGCTCCAGCGGGGCGTGGTCGCGGATGTTGCCCTCAGCCTCGGGATGGGCGTCGCGCCATTGTTTCGCTGTCTGGCCGAAGAGGGCGACATTGAGAAGATCTGCTTCACTGGCGTAAGTGAAGCCGGCCTGGGCCTTGGTAACGGTGGCGGGAATGAGCGTGTCCTTGATGGCGTCCGTGTGGATGCGGTAGTTGATCTTTGCGAGGGTGCGCTGGAGGTTCCACTCCAACTTAAGGCGGTCGTTTTCCTCGTCCTTGAGGCGCTGGAACTCCTTGATGAGGTAAAGTTTGAACTCCGGGCTGAGCCAAGAGCCGAATTCAAAGGCAATGTCCTTGTGGGCGTATGTGCCGCCGCCGTAACGGCCGGCGCGCGATTGGAAGCCGATGGCTCCGGTGGCCTCGATCCATTTGCGCGGGGTAAGCGAAAAGCTGTTGAGTCCGGCCTGATTTTTAAAGGTCTCGAATTCGAGACCTTTAAAATCCGGGTTGTGGATCTTTTCCCAGATGCCGATGAATTCGAGAGTGTTGCGATTCCGCATCCAACTGTAGATCAGCACGTCGTCACCGAATTTTTGCGCCATGTCGGTGAGGGAGATGAAGTCTTGGCTGTTCTGCGAGAGAACTGTGATGGCCGTTCCTTGGACTTCGATGCTGGTGCGTTTGGCTTTGCTCATGAGCGTGGGTCAACGGTTGGGATGGTTTTAATTCCATCGAATTCGATGGAATTAGAATTTGGACAAGCCTCTAAACCTCTCGAATTCGAGAGGTTTAATCCCGTCGAATTCCACGGGGTTAAATGTGGCGAATTCGCCATAATTAGAGTCGGGCTTTTACTGCTCATGATCGGAAAGTCCCAAGACAGGCGGGAGTCCGGAATTACAAAAACTCCCTCCCGCTCCGTCCCTGTCTGTCTCCATGTTCATTTCATTTTCCAACTTCACACTTTTAACTTCTCACTTCACCCTTCGTAGGCCGACAGGCCGGAGATCTTGCGGCCACCGGCGCGTTTGTTGAGGAGTGGGATTAAATCCACCATGAGGGCAAGCTCGGCCTGGGTGCGGGCTTTCCATCCAAGGTCAAGGGGAGCCAAGAGGTCGCTGAGTTGCTCGCCGTCGAAGATCATGCGGTCGAGGATGCCGTCCACGAAGGATTGCAGGGCGGTGGTGGTGAGGCCGTGTTTGGTGGCGATGGTGGTGAGTTCCTTGGCATGCTTTTCCTTCTTGAAGCGGGTGTAACCTTCGCGGATGGCGGTTTCGCTGAGGCCTTCGCCTGCCTTGAGGGTGCCGATGTAGGCGGCGATGTCGTCGCGTTCGTCCATGAACTTGGCATCGGAGCTGATGAGGCCGATGAGTTCCTCACGGGTCATCTTGGACTTGCCGGGTTCCTTGGCGGAGAAGCGGGCAATGAGGCCCATGATGTAATCGTAGTCGATGACGGCGGAGGCGAAGAGCACGTACTCGAAATCAAACTGGTCCGTGGGATCGTCGATTGCGGAGTGATCCCTGCCTTTGCCCTGCTGCTCCCTGAGTATCCGGCTGGTTTCGAGATACTGGCCCTTGAAGCCGCGCAGGTGTTCCTCGGGAAGCACCTGATCGATGGTTTGCTTGTCCACCTCGGTGAGGTCGGTGTATTGGTCGAGCTGGGTCTTGAGGCGCTGCACCTCTTTGAAGTGGGTGCAGAATGCCACCTTGGCAGCATCGCCCTTGAGGTTGGCGACGGCGGAGGGGGTGCAGTCGAGCCCTTGGGACTGCATGAAGGATTCCAACTGTTGCATGGCACTCTCCAGCTTTTGGATGACGACAGGGGCCTTGTCCACAAGCCAGATTTCCCGTGCCTGCTCTCCGGTCTTTTCCCCGGAGAAGAGGGCGATGGCGGCATCGACCGCGTCCTGCTGCTGGCGGAAGTCGAGGATGTTGCCGTAGGGTTTGGTGCAATTGAGCACGCGGTTGGTGCGGGAAAAAGCCTGAATGAGACCGTGATGCTTGAGGTTCTTGTCAACGTAGAGCGTGTTCATGAACTTCGAGTCAAAGCCAGTGAGCAGCATGTCCACCACGATGGTGATGTCGATCTTCTGCGAGGCGGGGAAATCCGTATTGGGCCATTGCTGATCCTTGATGCGCTTCTGCACGTCCTGGTAGTAGAGGTCGAACTCGCTGATGCGGTGATTCGTGCCATAGCGGGCATTGTAGTCGGTCATGATAGACTTGAGAGCTGCCTTCTTGCCTTCGGGGTCCTCCTCGTTGTCGGCCTGTTCCTGGGGCAGGTCTTCCTGGATCTGCCGCACATCGGGGTCGCCCTCGGCGGGTGGGGAGAAGACGCAGGCGATGTTCAGCGGTGCCCAGTCGGGGTCGGTGTAATGTTTCTCTGCCTGCAGGGTCTTGAAGAGGGAGTGGTACTCGATGGCGTCGTTGATGGACGCGGTGGCAAGGATGGCGTTGAAGCGGCGTGCGCTGGTGGCGGCATCGTGCTTGGACAGGATGGCACCGACGACAGCCCGCTTGGCAATGGCCTCTCCGGGCTTGGGTGGGTTATTGCCCTCGGGCTTGTAGTAGTCGATGTGAAAGCGCAGGACGTTCCCGTCCTCAATGGCATGGGTGATGGTGTAGGCGTGCAGGCACTTCTGGAAGAGATCGTCTGTGGTGCGCATGGATGCCTGGGTGTCCTCGATCTTTTGGAAGGATGCGTTGTCCTCAAAGATGGGGGTGCCGGTGAATCCGAAGAGCTGGGCCTTGGGGAAGAAGGATTTGATGGCCTTGTGGTTTTCCCCGAACTGGGAGCGGTGGCATTCGTCAAAAATGAAGACGATGCGTTTGTCGGTGAGGGTTCCGAGCTGTTCCTTGAAGGAAGCCAAGCCATTGCGGGTGCGCTGTGTGTTGCGCTTGCTGTTCTCATCGAGCGCGAGGCCGAGTTTCTGGATGGTGGTGACGATGACCTTGTCTGCGTAGTCCTCGGAGAGCAGGCGACGGACAAGGGCGGCGGTGTTGGTGTT
>JAPXRV010000181.1:0-4179 GCA_033813415.1 Opitutales bacterium
TGACAGGCGCGCGTTTATGCGTTAATTTTATGCGTTATGAAAACATTCTCGATCATGGAGACCCAGCACAACCTTTCCAAAGTGTTGCGCGGCCATTGCTCTTGAAAACGGCTTCCGGGAGTTCCTCAGCCATGACACCCGACAGAAAAAACTGACCTTAGTCATTTCGAGCATATTTGTGCCTCAGCTCTTCGACCAGACAGAATAGCACGGGGGTGGTCAGCATGGTGAGAATAGCCACCGTCATGCCGCCAATGGTGGGAAGTGCCATCGGGACCATAACATCGGAGCCGCGTCCAGTGCTGGTGATCACAGGAAGCAAAGCGAGCACCGTGGTGACAGTGGTCAGCATGGCCGGACGCACCCGCATGGCAGCTGCCTTTACGACCGCCTGCCGGATGGCCTCGACGCCTTTCGGAGGATCCTTTTGGAACGAATCGCTGAGGTAGGTGGTCATCAGCACACCATCATCTGTCGCTATTCCAAACAGGGCAAGGAAGCCCACCCATACTGCAACGCTCAGATTCACCGGGCCTATCTGGAAGAGATTTCGAAGGTCGATCCCCTGGAATCTGACATCCATGAACCAGGATTGGTTGTAGAGCCAGAGTAGAAGGAACCCTCCGGACCATGCAATGAAGATGCCACAAAAGACCAACAGCGATCGGGAGACATCGCGGAATTGTGCGTAGATCAGAAGGAAACTGAGCAGTATTGAAAGGGGAACAAGGACAGTGAGCCGTGCTTCCGCACGCACCTGGTTTTCGTAAGCACCCGTGAAACGGTAGGTTACGCCTGCGGGGAGAATCCAGATACCGCGCTCCAGTTTGTCGCGAAGCAGGCGCGACGCACTTTCGACCACATCGACCTCTGCGTAACCCGGTTTTTTGTCAAAGATCACATACCCCACCTTGAAAGTATCCTCCGACTTGATGGCCTCCGGGCCACGGCTGTATCGGATTTCGGAGAGCTCCCCCAATGGGATGTGCAAGCCGTCCATGGTGGGGACGAGGATGCCGGCAAGCGACTGGATACTGTCCCTTAGTTCGCGTGCGTAGCGGATGCGCACAGGGTAGCGTTCCCGTCCTTCCACGGTGGTAGTGATGGGAGCCCCGCCAATTGCGACCTCGATCACTTCCTGCACATCCGCAATGGTAAGCCCGTAGCGGGAAATCGCGATCCGATCGATCACGATCTCCAAATAGGGAACACCCACAATCCGGTCGGCGAAGACCGTTGCCGGTTCTATCATCGGGACCTCACGCAGGATATTTTCGATTTCCAGACCTACCCGTTCAATGGTCTCAAGGTCCGGACCATACACCTTAACCCCAAATGGAGCACGCATCCCGCTTTGGAGCATAACAATACGGGTTTCGATGGGTTGCAGTTTCGGCGCTGAGGTAGCGCCGGGCACTTCAGCGAGATGCACGATTTCCTGCCAAATGTCGTCCGGACTGCGAATGGAATCCCGCCACTGACGGAAGGGCCGCCCCTTGGCATCGGGGATCAGTCCGCCATCCGCATCGCGCACGAAGTCCTTTGCCCGGCGGTCATATCGGAAGCGGAGCCGCTGGCCGTTCTCATTCACGAGGTATTCCGGCTTGTAATTGATCACTGTCTCGACCATCGAAACGGGCGCCGGATCAAGCGCACTCTCCGCCCTCCCGATTTTACCCACGACAGAGTCGATCTCGGGAATCGAAGCAATGGCCTGGTTTTGCAGAGAAAGGACTTCAGTAGCCTCACCGATCGAGCCGTGTGGCATAATGGTGGGCATATAGAGGAAAGAACCTTCGTCCAGGCTCGGCATGAATTCTTTTCCAAGACCCGGGAAACTGTGGTAAGCGGCCCTCCAGACTGCGTTATGACGCAAACCCTCCGGCACCCATGAGAATGTATTCCCAAAACCCATCCAAACCACAAATCCAGAAGCAGTGAGTAAGGCAACTCCACTGAGCAGGAGAGACTTGCAGTCGAGGCACCAACGAAGGAGGCTTGGATAAATCCGGATGAACAGATGGGCGAGCCCAAGGAGAGAACCCGCCACAAACACCACAAAAAGGATGTTTAAAACACCCCGCTCAGGCCCAAGTGGCATCCAATGATTCGCCAGCATCCCCGCGAGCAACAGCGCGATTGCGTATTGAAACCCTAGCATGATGCGCTGCTTCCAGACCGCAGGCAGTTTGTCCCGGATTTGTCCAAATAGGCCCACAAGCGTCATGAGCAAGCCTACCTGCCACGGGAACCACGACAGGGACCAGGGGAGCAGGATGCCCCCAGCCAGGAGCATTACCGTCGTGAGGAGGGTCACCCTACGACGTGGAGAGGAAGCGCCCAGGAACCAAGCCAGAAAGGAGGGGAGTATGCACAAGGCCAGCACGATAGCCGCGATGAGGGCAAAGGTTTTGGTGTAGGCCAAAGGGCTGAACAGCTTTCCTTCCGCTCCTTCCATAGCAAAAACCGGCAGAAAACTAAGCACAGTCGTAGCAACAGCTGTGAATACGGCTCCTCCGACCTCGATTGTCGAGCGTTCCACAGTGGCCCGGACGGATTGCCGCTTGTCTTTTGGTTCGTTATCGAGGTGGCGAAGGGTGTTTTCTGAAATTACAATTCCCATATCCACGATGGTTCCGATCGCGATAGCGATACCCGACAACGCAACAATGTTGGCATCGACTCCGAAAAGCTTCATGAAGATGAAGGTCATCAGGACTGTCAGAGGCAGCATAGTGGAGATCACCATGGCGCTGCGAAGATGGAGCAACATGAGGATCACCACGATCACCGTGATAAGGATCTGTTGCTCGATGGCGTTGTTTAGGGTGCCCAAGGTTTCCAGAATGAGTCCGGAACGGTCGTAGAAGGGAACGATCTCCAATTTGCTCAAGGTGCCGTCCTCAAGCGTCTTGGACGGAAGACCAGAAGTGATCGCTGAGATTTGGCGTTTGACACGTTCGATGACCTCCATGGGATTCGCGCCGTAGCGAGCGACCACAATCCCTCCGACGACCTCCGCTCCCTCCCTGTCCAGCACGCCTCGCCTCAAGGCCGGGCCATAGCTGACGGAAGCGATTTGTTTCAAGGTGATGGGAACATGATCACGAACCGCGACGGTCGTTTGCTCGAGATCATCGAGGGATCGGATGAACCCGAGGCCCCGGATGACATACTCCACCCGGTTGATCTCCATCGTTCGCGCACCAACGTCCATGTTGGACCGGCGAACTGCGTCAATAACCTGATCCAAGGTGACCTCGTAGGCCCGCATGGCCTCGGGAATCACATCGATTTGGTACTCTCGGACGAACCCGCCCACAGATGCGACCTCAGAGACCCCGTCCACAGCCTGCAACGCGTAACGGACGAAATAGTCCTGCACTGAGCGCAACTCGTGCAAATCCCAACCTCCTGTCGGATTCCCCTTGGGGTCCCTACCTTCGATCGTGTACTGATAAACCTGCCCCAAACCCGTTGCGTCGGGGCCTAGACTTGGCTGCACTCCTTCCGGCAAGGTGCCCTGGGGCAGACTGCTCAGTTTCTCAAGTATCCGGGACCGAGACCAATAAAACTCAGCCTGATCGCGGAAAATCACATAGACCATTGAGAAACCAAACATTGAATAGCTTCGTATGGTCTTAACGTCAGGCAGACCAAGCAGTGCAACGGTCAGCGGGTAAGTGATTTGATCCTCGATATCCTGAGGAGAACGCCCCTCCCAGTCGGTGAATACGATTTGCTGATTCTCCCCAATATCGGGAATCGCGTCCACGTGGACCGGAAAGCGCTCCAAGCCGGGAGTTTTCCAATTGAAGGGAGCAACCAGCAGTCCGCCACCGACCATGAGGAGCAGCAGAAGGACTACAATGAGCTGATTGCGCAAGCAGAGCTGAACGATCCAGGTGATCATGGTGGTGTGGTGTCCTCAGTGTTGGTGGCCGGGGGGCACCCCTGGCTTGGGTTGCGGGTTTCGCACGGGCAACTCCAACTCATCAAAATCTCCGCATTTGAGCATCTTCGCGCCAAAGTAGGGGTTGAGCAATTGTTGATTGTTCTGCAGCCAATCGGACCTTCGGCCCTCAAAGGTCATGGGACAAAAGGCGAGGTGAACCTCTACTCCCTCTTCCAGTCCGATGACGCGAACAGCATCAATGAGGGTGTTCGACACATGCTCGA
>JAPXRV010000182.1:0-4107 GCA_033813415.1 Opitutales bacterium
ATCCTGGATTGGCCCGACACGCTTCCCGAGCGCATCGCCGCGATCAAGCAACTCTTGCCCGAAGTCGGAACCGACGTTGTCGCGCTCTCCTCCCGCTTTGGCCGCAAATCCGCCAAACGCGCCTCGGAAATCTCCCAGATCCTCGACACCCTCCGCCTCTTCGGCCACCTCCCACCCGAGATCACATCCGAATCCTAGCCCGCAATCTCGTAGCCATTATTCCCGGTTCCACCTCAAGCCTCCCCTTCACTCTCCTCCAGTCACACCCCACCCAAACGGTGAAGCCACTAGCAATACTACCGCTTTTTTTCAAGATCCTCGGATTGTTGTCTCCTTCCGATGACGAAAACACTCACAAGCCCCAAAACAGTTCCCCCGCCAAGGACACCTGCTACAGCGTCATGACCAGAATATGCAAGAAAAACAGCCGAACCAATAGTCGACATTGCAACAATTAGACCCATCCACTGCCCCCGGTCAGAACGTTGTTGCTGAGACGATATCACAACCTTTTCAATACTCCGTCTGTGCTCGGATTGCGTTTCAAACGCCTTCATTATCCGTTCAGCTCCATCATTCACTACTTCGCTGTAACGCTTGAGTTCATCTGCTGGAGGAATAGGACCGCTATAACTGGTTTGCTGCCGAACAACAATTGATACAATCTCCTGTTGCTCTTTCGGAGGAAGACGAGAAAAGGCTGGGGCCTTCCTTTTCAGGAGGGCGACTACCTCATTTCCGCTCTCATTCTTTGCCATGATCCAGTTCGCGTTTCATGAGAACAATCGAGCGGCGAAGATCTTTCCCAACTATTTCCCAATCCTTCCTGATCGCATTTGCATCAGCATCAATCGCTGATTGTTGCCGATTGTAATCGTAGAAGGAGCCGGAAAAATCAAAGATTGTTGCCAACCCATCAATGATTCCGGAACGAGAAGCAAGAAAATCTGACATCACTGTTTCCATACCAACTTATAGACAATAGACTTCTTTTGCGTTCAATAACAAGCAAATCTGATCATATTCAGGTTATCGGTCACTATTCCGATTATTTCACTCCAGCCATCAGCATTTCAACCAGAATCCCTTCAATTCCCGCCACCCCATCAAACCAAAGCAGCCCGGCCAACGTTTCGACCCGCCTGGCCGCCTCTTCCCGGTCACCACCAGCAAGCAACGCTACCAGCCAACCCGTCTCCATCTCTCAACACTGCGGATGCCCGGCATTGGGCCTGACCATGACTGTCACTTCCCACATTATCATATCTCACGGCACATCGAAGATCCGCCCCGAATACCACGCAACTCCCTCCACGTATATCAACGATCGGTCAACATTCTCCTGAATATACCGCACCTCCTCGTGATTTGCCGTGAAGTAGTGCGATGAAGTTTGCGGCAAATAACAGCGCCAAATCGGGTAAGACGCACCACCGGACGGGTTTGCGGGATCATACGGAAGTTGATCCGCCCGCGCATAGAAGGCCACCCCTTCGTATTGATACTGGTGAGACAGGTTAGCGATCACCGACGCCTTCTCAGCCTCATTCATCGTGAAGAAGTGTGCCCCAACTCTTGTGTTCAGAAACCGGTATACCGGCAGGTTTCCTTCAGTCGGGCCGTATTCGACCTCAAACACAGGCCCTTGATACTCCCAAGCCGGGTTGTGATCCACTACCGCCTGTGCTTCACTCTCGAAGGCAGTGAAGAAATAGGCGCCGTTTGTCGGATTGTAGAACCGGTGCACCACGTTCCCGGAAAGGGCCGGTTGTCCCGACTCAAATCCTTCAACGTCGAAGTTGAATGGGATAATCCCCTGAATCATGTCTTCAAGGAAATACCACTGCATCTCCATGCTCTGGCCATTAAAGGCGGCAAATGCCCTACGGACAGGGTCTTCCGCATATCCCACCACCGTTACAGCAGGTGCGATGCGCATGACTTCGCTATACGGTCCTTGATTCATCAACGCAATCAAAGGACGCCCCGAATCGACTTCTTCCTGTATCCTCCGCCAGTAGTATTCGGCGGAGTTGGTATCCGATGGTTCCTTGTCCCAATAATACAATGATTCAAAGTTCGACATTTCCAGAAAGCCGGCCAGTTGACTGAAACCAGCAGGCACATCTTGACGGTTTTCGTCGATATACTTTCCAAGCCAATACAAGCTTGTGCTGACCATATTGTTCAGCCCCGAGAGAATCTGGATCACCTGCCCGTTGTAGTTGAGGTTCAGGCTATATGAAGTCCCGCCCGAGCTAGTGATCACCGACATTCCGGCTCTCAACCCAATGAAGCTCTGAGAGGTCAGGCACCTATCTGCGATGCAGTTGTCTTTACGGGTGATGAAATTGTAGCTCTGAGCACCTAAAGGACCGCTCTTATCCTGCAATAAATGCACCGTCGCACTGTCATCCGGTAGATAGTAGTCCGCGAAATACTCTGGCGAGGCGATCAGGCACTGCCCTTCCGGGCTCAGGAAGTCCCGGATATGCGATGGAAACAGTCCCAACTGATCGTTGTGATACATCAGCACCATGGCCACACAGGTCGGAAATACTCCCCCGTGGTTGAGCGCTGGAGCTACAGCCAGATACTTCGACTTGTAGTTGCTTTGCCCCTCATGCGCGGTCAGGCTCTGAGCGTCCACCCATGCGTTGGCATCTCCCATTGGGGCCATCCCACCCACCACAAGGACATCATCAGTTGCTGCAACGGGTAGCAATCCGAGCAACGCGACCATCACCAGGGGTAGTGTACGTTTCATCATAGATCCATTCGTTCAGTTGTTTTGATTCATATCCGGATATTGGACACGGGTCAATCGGGTATTTTGTCCCGCGTGCATTCGGACATACTGGCTGTCGATCGAGTCCGGAAACCCCAGAGTTCGTGCCCCTTCACCAGTTGACAACACCCTCCTGGGACACATCGCGTCGATTCTAATCTATGTCCAGATGATTGCCTTTCATCAAAACGGGGATTCAATAGACTAAACAGAAGTGCAAGGCATCAGACGGGTGGCTGAATACCACTGGCGTTTCGGGCGTTTGTCTGGGGATTGCGCTTCTCCCTCCATCCCAACCCCTGTGAAGGCATAGCGGGAAACTCTTCTGAAGAGGCGGTGCATACTACCTGTAATGGACAAGAGATTCATGACAATGGTCACTCCCGAGACTTCCAGCGGCGGAGATCAGATGCGGAGTAACGAGCATTGAAGAAGGTGTGTTTTAAGGCTGCAGTGGCTTGACGGGTACGTTTTTTCAGGGAAATGCCCCGACGATGGGAAACCACGTTTTCAATGCTGTGGCGAAGAAACGCTGGGTCACCCTGGCCGTGGCATCGTAATCGAGGGCGGTGGCGTAGATGTCGGTGATCTTCTGGAAAAACTTGCGCTCACTGAGGCGTATTTCACGGATGCGCTCGAGCTGTTCCTCAAAGTATTTCTTGCCGAGGATGGAGCCGTCGTTCTTAAGCCGCTCATCGTCCATGGCATAGGCCTTGATGGTGTATTCCTTGACGATACCGGTCGCCCACTTGCGGAATTGCACAGCTCGCTCCGAGTTTACCTTGTAGCCGACCGCAATAATGGCGGAGAGATTGTAGTGCTGGATGTTGTAGTTTTTGCCATCGCTGGCAGTTATCCGGAAATTCCGGATAACTGAATCCTCCTGCAATTCCAGGTCGGCGAAGATTTTCTTGAGGTGCTCATTGATGGTTCTGACATTTACCTCATAGAGCACGCCCATCATCTTCTGGCTCAGCCAGACGTCTTCATCGGCATAGATGGCTTCCACGCCGCCTTGGCCAGAGCCTGCGACAAAGGTCAGGTATTCTGCGGCGGAAGATCGAATGGAAGGCGTTGATTTTTTCTTTTTGCTCATGCTTCTCCTTTCATTGGACCTTCTCCATGCTGATTCGTGTCTTCGTGTGAGATCACCTTCTCCGGATGATTACTCCTGGATTTCATCATGCCTCCTCGCCTTCGATCTCCGCGACAATGGCATCGATGTCCGCCCGCAGTTGGTTGATCCTACCGACCGTGGTCTGGATCTCGGCTTTGAGTTGCTGGATGTCGATGACCTCGCGTGTGTCCTTGGCCTCGAC
>JAPXRV010000183.1:0-4101 GCA_033813415.1 Opitutales bacterium
TGTGTATAAGAGACAGCTGTCGTTGGTCAAAACACCAAACAAAGGAGCACTCAGAAGCATTCCGAACACCCACATCACTTTCATCGTATTTTTCATCATTTTCAAAATGCGCACGTTATAAAAAACATCCTGGAATCAGAGCCTATAGAATCGACCGATGATCTGTTTTCTGAAGGCACCCTAAATCAAAAAAGCATATACTGCTCCACCTGATTGCGACACCGTCATTTGACAGATTCGACGAAGCTCCTCAAACCGGCCAGCCTGAGTTCCATATCCTTGCCCAACATGCCGTCAAAGAACAGCCCCATAATCCTACCGGTGGGATAATCAAGCGGCCCGCCCGTCACCCAACGGACCTTGCAACGATCGGAGCCAAGGGCCTCTATGTGCCACTCCATTACCGCATCCATCGGATTCGGCGCCAGATAACGCAAAACTGCCCGGATGTAGGATGGGCTCGTAACATCGGTGAGGATGAGCTTTCCCTCTCCGACATTGGTTCCCCTCCAGACGAGGGAATGTCCAAGCGCACCCGGAGTGCCATCCGTGCGCATCTCAACGGAGGCATCCGCTTTTATAGCCTCAAAACGGCTATCCCATTCGGCACGTTTGGAGTAGTCTGTGAGGAGCGTAAAGGCTGCCTCAGCGGAAATTTCCAACTCCACACCCCGCTCCACTTCATAGGCCTTTGGAAGGAACACCGCCCCTACAAATACCAACCCGAACAGGGAAAACAAAACGATCAGAATAATGTTAATGATTTTCATGACTGGAATTGTGCGGACTGAACAGCATGCATCTATTGGAAAAACAACACTGTTTTCCCCAATAGAACTCACATTCAGCCTACAAGTTCCGGATCCGGACACACAAGCCAAAATCCTTTGCTAGACGCTCTGCAAGTCTCATGTAATCGGGAGAGGTTGCATCGTATCCTGACCAGTCTCCGACCGATGCAGGAGCCGGTCGATAAGCCTGCAGGAAGTATCGGCTGGTCATCGGAACCAACTCAAACAGCCGCAATAACCGTGAGGGCAAATGATACCCTTCAAGAACCGTGGTCCTGAATTCGTGATCAATCCCGCTTGATGCCAGGATCGAAATGCTCTCCCTGACCCGCCCGATGGAGCCCTTTTTCCCCACAAGCTTGTCGTAACCGGACGCATCGGTCTTGATATCCATCGCGACGTAGTCAGGTGGCTCCTTCTCGAGAAGCGCACGCAAGCGGTCGGGATAGTATCCGTTGGTATCGATTTTGACCTTGAGCCCCATCGCGTGAATACGAGCCACCCAATCCGGCACGTTCCGTTGCATGAGGATCTCGCCCCCGCTCAAAACCACCGCATCGACCGAGCCCTTCTGATTCACCAGCTCGCGGAAGAGCACATCTTCCGGCATCGGCAACTCCATGCACCCGGGAATAACCAACTCAGGGTTGTGGCAAAACGGGCAGCGCCATGGGCAACCCTGACAGAACACCACGGAGGCAATGTGCCCCGGATAGTCAATCAAGGTGGTTTTGACCAATGCTCCTGCTTTCATTCCTGTCTCCTTCGCACCATAGTCCCGCAAATAACGTCGGGTGATCTCACGGAGCGAAGATCCGACGCAGTCGGATAAAGCGGGCGCGGGATTCCTTTCATTTTCTGACCCGGAAGCAGGATTACCTTATGGCGCAGCAATGCACTATTCCAGCCTGAACTCCTCCTGACAAGGCACCTTTCGTCGGCCACGGGTGCCTACCATCGACACTTTGCGCATCCCGAACTCCTGCTGTTTTCCGTCATTCCACTGGCTCACCGGCCGGAGGTATCCGACCACCCGCGAGTAAACCTCACAAGGCGCACCGGAATACGGACAGTGGGTGTGCTCGCCTGGAAGATACCCATGGGTTGGACTGATCGAAAACGTCGGCGTGATCGAGAAATACGGTAGATGATACTGGTGGGCAATCTTACGCACCAGATCCCGGACCGTCGCAAAGTCGCTCAAACGCTCACCGATGAACAGGTGGATCACGGTGCCCCCGGTGTATTTTACCTGGAGCTCGTCCTGCAGGTCCAGAATCTCAAAGATGTCGTCGGAAAAGTTGACCGGAAGATGGCTCGAGTTCGTGTAAAACGGAGCTTTTCCCTCGTTGATCACGTTGGCCTCGTTCGCGACAATGATCTCGGGAAACTCCTTCTTGTCGATCTGGGCAAAGCGGAAACTCGTGCTCTCGGCCGGAGTGGCCTCCAGATTCCATACACTCCCGGTCTTCTTCTGGTAGTCGAGCAACTGATTCCTCATGCCATCGAGGACCCGGCATGCGAAGCGATACCCCTCCCCATCCCCGATTGTCACGCCCAGCAAGTTCAGGCAGGCCTCGTTCATGCCAACCAGTCCGATCGTCGAAAAGTGATTCTTCCAATACTGATCAAAACGCTCTTTGACCGCCATCAAGTAGTGACGGGTGTATGGATACAGATTCTGATCGGTCAACTTCTCGAGCATCTTGCGCTTGATCTCGAGGCTGTCCCGGGCCAAATCCATCGCCCGATACACCTGCTCCATGAACGCCTCCTCACTCTTCGCCAGATAGGCCATCCGGGGCAGGTTCAGGGTGACCACGCCGATGCTCCCGGTCAGGGGATGGGATCCAAATAACCCACCGCCACGGTAGGCAAGCTGATCGTTCTGAATCCGGAGCCGGCAGCACATGGACCGCGCATCCTCTGGACTCATGTCCGAATTCACGAAGTTCGAAAAGTATGGGATCCCATACTTTGCAGTCATCTCCCACAATCCCTCAAGGTTAGGATTCTCCCAGTCAAAATCCTTGGTGATGTTGATCGTGGGAATCGGAAATGGGAACAAACGTCCCTCCGCATCACCCTCTACCATCACTTCGAAAAAGGCACGGTTGAGCACATCCATCTCCGCCTGAAACTCCCCGTAGGTTTCCGGAGACGGCTTACCACCGCAGATCACCGGCTGATCCCGATAGTGGGACGGGCACTTCAAATCCAGGGTGATGTTGGTGAATGGGCTCTGAAAACCGACGCGCGTCGGGACATTCAGGTTGTGCAGAAACTCCTGCATCGCCTGCTTCACCGCACGGTAATCCAGCGCATCGTAGCGGATAAACGGGGCCAACAGCGTATCAAAGCTCGAGAATGCCTGTGCCCCCGCGCTCTCACCCTGCAAAGTGTAGAGGAAGTTCACACACTGCCCCAATGCCGCACGAAAATGCCGGGCCGGCGCACTCGACACCTTTCCGGGAACACCCCGGAAACCCTGAACGAGCAAATCGTACAGATCCCATCCCACACAATACGAAGAGATACTACCGAGATCATGGATGTGGATCAGTCCGCCCTGGTGTGCCGCACGGATCTCAGCCGGATACACCTTGTTCAACCAGTACGTTTTTGAAATCTCGCCGGCCACGTAGTTGTTCAAACCCTGAAGCGAGTACGCCATGTTGGAGTTTTCCCGCACCCGCCAATCCAGCTTGCCGAGATACTGATCCACTTTGTCCACTTCGCTGCGCAAAGCGAAATCCCTCAACTGCGAACGCTGATCACGGTAGATGATGTAAGCCTTCGCCGTCCGCCGGTAAGGAGACGCCAGCAAAGTATCCTCCACGATATCCTGAACCTCCTCCACTCCAGGCACCTTGGCCACAAATGCTTCACGGATCCGCCCATGCGCCATAAACGCAAGGTCCTCGGCTTCCGCCCGCTCAAACTCGCCGGTCGCCCGGCCCGCATTCGCGATCGCGTTCACGATCTTGCGCAGATCAAACGGAACCAACGATCCATCCCGCTTGCGAATGGATGAAACTGGAGACGAAAACAGGTCTTTCATAGGGTTTATGATAGGATTTGCGGGGGATATCCAGCGGCCTTCGCGCAGAACGAACGCCATGCCTTTGTGCACGATCTCAACCGATGGAATCTGGAGATGGGATACACTCATCCAAGGATTTGCCCGATCCAAAGTCCAACTGTTTTCGATAGCTGAACCCCAGCTATTAATGACATTGGAGTGTCAAATACATCCTGCTAATAGCTGTCACAGGATAACCCCTCACCAGGTCAGGAAATGCGGGCAAAC
>JAPXRV010000184.1:0-4097 GCA_033813415.1 Opitutales bacterium
GTTCGGTCATCACCGACTCCCTGACGCTCTCGGGAATTTCGCCACCCGATACGCCTTCCTGGAGGAAGCGACTGCCGATGTTCGAGGTCATGATGATGATCGTGTTCTTGAAATCGACCGTTCGCCCTTGCGAGTCGGTTATCCTTCCGTCATCCATTACCTGAAGCAGTACATTGAAGACGTCGGGATGGGCCTTCTCGATCTCGTCAAACAAAACCACTGAATAGGGCTTGCGACGCACGGCTTCGGTAAGTTGCCCGCCTTCCTCGTAGCCGATGTATCCCGGAGGCGCCCCAAGCAAGCGGGAAACCGCATGTTTTTCCATGTATTCTGACATGTCGATCCGGGTCATCGCCTGATCGGAATCAAACAGTGTGGCCGCCAGGGTCTTGGCCAGCTCGGTCTTTCCCACGCCCGTCGGTCCAAGAAAAAGAAACGACCCGATCGGACGGTTCTGATCCTTGATGCCGGACCGCGCCCGGAGGATCGCTTCGGTGGTGAGCGTAACCGCCTCATCCTGCCCGATCACATTGCGGTGCAGGATTTCCTCCAGTTTCAGCAACTTATCGCGCTCACCCTCGAGCAAACGGGTGACCGGTATGCCGGTCCAGCGCGCCACGATCTCCGCAATTTCATCCGACGTCACCTCCTCTTTGAGCAATTGATGATCCGGTTGGCTGGTTTCAAAGGCGGCGAGCTCCGCTTCGAGACGCGGCAGTTGTCCGTGCCTGAGTTCGGCCAGGCGATTGAGGTCATAGGCTCGCTCAGCCGCCTCCATCTCGCGACGGGTGTTCTCGATGTCCTCACGCAGTTTCCGCCCACGGTTGAGCTGGGCCTTTTCATCCTCCCACTTATGCTTGAGCTCACCCAGTTTCTCGCGGGCATTGGCCAGCTCGCCTGAGAGAACATCCAAGCGTTCCTTTGATGCCTTGTCCTTCTCCTGGCGGAGTGCGGCCTCCTCGATTTCAAGTTGAAGCACCTTCCGGTTAAGCGTGTCCATCTCTGTGGGAAGGCTGTCGATCTCCGTGCGAATCATGGCGCAGGCCTCGTCAACCAGATCGATCGCCTTGTCAGGCAGAAAGCGGTCCGAAATGTATCGATGGGAAAGCACCACCGCATTCACCAGAGCGTTATCCTGGATCTTGACGCCATGGTGCACCTCGAAGCGCTCCCGCAGACCACGTAGGATCGACACCGAATCCTCCACCGTCGGCTCTGAAACAAGGACGGTCTGGAAACGCCGTTCGAGAGCGGCATCCTTTTCGATGTGCTTGCGGTATTCGTCCAGCGTGGTGGCTCCTATGCAGTGCAATTCGCCACGAGCCAGCATCGGTTTGAGCATGTTACCCGCATCCATCGCACCTTCCGCTTTTCCAGCTCCGACAATCGTGTGCAATTCATCCACAAACAATATGATGCGGCCTTCCGATGCCTTCACTTCCTGAAGAACCGCCTTGAGGCGCTCCTCAAATTCGCCCCGGTACTTTGCCCCGGCAAGCAGCGAACCCATATCCAGACTGAAAATCGTCTTGTCCTTGAGCCCTTCCGGAACATCTCCCTTCATGATTCGCTGCGCTAGTCCCTCCGCAATAGCCGTCTTGCCCACACCCGGCTCACCAATTAGCACCGGATTGTTCTTCGTCTTGCGCGAGAGAATCCGGACCACGCGGCGGATTTCCTCATCCCGGCCAATCACCGGATCAAGCTTGTTGCGCCGGGCCTTTTCAACGAGGTCTTCACCATATTTCTCCAATGCCTGGTAGGAATTTTCAGGGTTTTCGCTTTGCACACGCTGATTTCCCCGAACCTGCGTCAGCGCCTTCATCACCGAATCGGTGGTCAGCCCAAAGGTCTTGAAAACTCCACGGATCGCGTCCGGACGACCGGTTTCGATCAACCCGAGCAACAAGTGCTCAGTGCTTACAAAGTCGTCCTTCAGCCGGGACGCCTCCTTCTCGGCGTGGTTGAACACATCCTGCAAGTAGGACGCCAGATACGCACCTTGAGCATCCACCGAACCACTCACCGTCGGGATACGCTGCAACTCCCGCTCGACTGCGAGCATCATCGCATTCGTACCTTGGTTGATCTTGTCCACCAGGGAGGGAACAATTCCGTGCTCCTGCCGGAGCAACGCCATCAGCAAGTGCCATGTATCCACCTGCGCATGCTTGTGTTGCCTTGCAAGATTCTGGGCCTCGACCACGGCCTCCCTCGACTTTTCGGTGTAGCGATTGAAGTTGATGTTCATAGGTTCTGCCATGCAATTCCCGTACCGATCCAAATGCATCGCCATCCACTGGGATTTGAGCCGCACTCAATTGACATTCATCCACTTCCGGACACGTTGACTCAGCTGGTTCCACGTGTCAGCATCCGCATTGGCCCACCTGCAAAGGGTCAATTTGTCCCACTCAATCGAATTGTGTCCATCTGACCATGCCGCTTTCCAACCACTCCTGGTCTCTCTCTCCGAAAACCGCGATCGCGGCCACCCTTCGGCAGAACCGGATGTTTTCCAGTTTGAACGCAGCAGACCTCGAGCGGGTGGCGGAAAGCTGTGTGCTCAGGGTTCTTCAAAAAAACGAAGTTATCTTCCATGAAGGGCAACCGGCGGACGGATTCTACATTGTCCAATCCGGGCAGGTTTGCGTGTATCGGACAACCCCCGAGGGGAACCATCAGATCATCTCGATTTTCCGCGCACCACAAAGCTTTGCCGAAGTGGCTCTCGGAGAAATGAGCACGTTTCCGGTCAGCGCTTCGGCACTTGAACCCTCTTCGGTCATCTTCATACGCAAAAACCCTTTCCGGGAACGGATCACGAAACACCCGGATCTCGCACTGAATATGATCGCGACCATGAGCGTTCACCTCAAAAACCTGGTTCAACTGCTACAGGACGTGAAAGAACGCTCGATCGAAAGCCGATTGGCTGAATGGCTACTCAGGCATTGCCCCGCCGCGGAAGCCGGATGCCCGGCCATTATCGACCTTCCCATGACAAAAAAAGTGCTCGCCGGAAAACTGGGAGTGACCAGTGAAACGCTTTCACGCACACTCGGTCGCTTCAGGGATGACGCTCTGATCCGGGTAAATGGCCCGCGCATCACCATACTCCAACCGCTTAAACTAAAGGCTTCCGCTGACGGACCTTGATCCTCACGCGGGCACCCGACCAGACAATCAACGAGACTCTGTCTGACCGGATCACTTCTGATCCGTGCGCCAGTTGGTGAAATACCAGGCACAATCTCTAACTTTTGTTATTGATTCCTGAAGCCGTCATTGGACATGGTTGAACGTGATGTTTTTCTATGGAAAGATGGCTTCCGATGGCATAGCGGTGAGCAGCCTGCTGGCCCGACACTACCCTGAGCGGATGAGTGCGGGCGCGATTGCAAGGAAGCGCTCCATGACCATAACCCTCTGCTCCCGCATACTCGGCATCCTGAGCCGGGCAGGATGGATCACCGGTCTTCCCGGACCCGGAGGCGGATACACACTTTCACGGTCACCCGAAGCGATTCGACTGCTCGACATTGTCCAGTGTTTTGAGGATCCCCGTATGCCGGATGTGTGCCCATTTGGGCCTGGGTGGTGCGGCAACCGCGAACCTTGTCCGCTGCATGATTCGGTGGTATCGCTCCATGAGAGCGCCATACGGTTTCTAGAGGAAACGAAGCTTGATTCATTTGCGGAAATCCCTCATCATTCGCATCTTCAACCGGACTCTCATTTGCCCCTTGACCCGGCATGACGCGCCTCACCTCCATCATCCGCGATATTCTCCAGTTCCTGCGCCCTCCCAAACGGTGGAATCTTCCGGTTATTCTAGTAATCGGGTTGTTTTGCGGAGTTGGCCTGATGACGGTCCACATCTCGCGGGCATCCTCCTATTTGTCCGATGAGCCGGCGACCTGCGTAAACTGCCATATCATGGCGCCTCAGTATGCCACATGGCAACACAGCAGCCACTCAAGAGTGGCGACCTGCAACGACTGCCACGTCCCGCACGACAACTTCTTCCGCAAGTACGCTTACAAAGCAAAGGATGGCAGCCGGCATGCGTTCATGTTCACCTTCCGGATGGAACC
>JAPXRV010000185.1:0-4054 GCA_033813415.1 Opitutales bacterium
GGCAAACTGGAGCGCCTGACACCATGAGCAAAAAGACATCACCTCGCAGTGACAATCGCCGGGTAGCCATGCAGTTCCTCTACGCATGGGACATTAACCGTCCGGAAATACTTGAAGACGGCATCCTCAGTTTCTGGGAACAACAGGAACGCGAGAGCGCCGAACGCAGCGAAGGAGGCGACAAGCCATTCAATCGTCAGAACTACGCCTTTGCCGAACAAATTATCCGGGGAGTGGTGGAGCACATCGACGAAATCGATGAGGATATCGCCAAGCTTGCAAAAAACTGGACCTTCAAACGCATCGCAAAAGTCGATCTGGCCATCCTTCGCATGGCCATGTATGAGCTCAAGTATTGTGATGACATCCCGCCCATCGTGACCATCAACGAGGCGGTCGAACTCGGAAAAGCATTCTCGCAGGACGACAGCAAACGCTTCATTAACGGCGTGCTCGATCGCTTCAAGGAAGGACTCCATCGTCCCTTCCGGCAAGCCGCAGGCGGCTCATCCGAAGGGGATGACCTCAAGGGTCTCATCGACTGAGCCAGGCCAAATTCCAATCGGGAAAGACTCTCGACCCGCAGGGCCCGATGTTCGTTTGTCGACACGGTGGGCTTTAACGTTCGCGCTCCGCAACAATGCGCAGATATTCCGCATTGATCAGGGCATGGTGATTGCCTATGCTACGGAAAAATCACGACTAACCCAGTCAAACCGACATTCTCATGAACTATCGCATTTTAGGTAAAACCGGTTTCCGTATCTCAGAGATTTCCCTTGGCACCTGGCAGGTAGGGGGGCGTTGGGGCGATCCTTTCGACGACCGGAGCGCCGAGCGCATCTTGAACCATGCTATCGATCACGGTGTTAATTTCATCGACACCGCCGATGTATACAGCGACGGACTAAGCGAAGCCGCAGTCGGAAGAGTGGTCAGGGCCAGACGCGAGCGGGTCTACGTTGCCACGAAATGCGGCAGACGCATTCAACCACACGTCAACTCCGGCTACCAACCTTCCGTGCTGCGTGGATTTGTTGAGGACAGCCTCCGCAACAGTGGTCTGGAGACCATCGACCTCATCCAACTCCACTGCCCGCCCACCGAAGTCTACTACCGTCCCGAGATTTTCAGCCTCTTTGATGACCTCAAAAAGGAGGGCAAAATTCAAAACCTCGGAGTCAGTGTCGAAAAAGTTGAGGAGGCATTGAAGGCGATCCAATACGACAACGTTACCACCGTTCAAATCATCTTCAATATGTTCCGCCAGCGTCCCTCCGGACTCTTCTTCAGGGAAGCAAAAGAGAAGGACATCGGGATCATCGCACGGGTGCCTCTCGCAAGCGGCCTGCTTACCGGCAAATTCTCACGGAATACCACATTTGGGGAGGGAGACCATCGCAATTTCAACCGCGAAGGAAAGGCATTTGACAAAGGCGAAACCTTCTCAGGCATCGACTACGAATCCGGGCTGGCAGCGGTGGAACGCTTGCGCGCGGTGTTTCCGGATACTCCGGCACTCGCAACCATC
This sequence comes from Opitutales bacterium, assembly GCA_033813415.1. Lineage (GTDB taxonomy): Bacteria > Verrucomicrobiota > Verrucomicrobiia > Opitutales > JAFGAQ01 > JAFGAQ01. The sequence continues at coordinate 1,532 of JAPXRV010000185.1, forward strand.
GCCCTCAGGTGGATTCTGATGTTTCCCGAAGTATCCTGCACCATCCCGGGAGCATCCACCCTCGATCAGCTCCAAAGTAATCTCAGGGCATCCTCTCAGCCAGAACTGACCGCCCATCAAATGGAAAAGATCAGGGACATCTACGACGAGCAGATCCGCCCACTGGTGCATCAACTCTGGTGAACCCGCCGGAAATGGAAATTTTCACGATTCCCTCGGATTTATCCATTTCTGTGCTTGACTCACCCAATCCGAATTGATTCGGTATCGAGCTTTAATCGCGGGGTAGTAGCTCAGTTGGTTAGAGCGCCTGCCTGTCACGCAGGAGGCCGCGGGTTCGAGTCCCGTCTATCCCGCCATTTTTTTCCGAGGGTCTCAGGGAACCCGCCGATTAGCATGACCCAGTCCATTGACGTATCCGCCCTCCGGAAAGATTATTCCGAAAAAGGGCTCCACCGCAAAGACCTTCTCCCTGATCCCATCGATCAGTTTCGTGTTTGGTTTGACCAAGCCGTTCAGGTCCAGCTTCCGGAACCCAACGCCATGGTGCTCTCCACCGTTGATGCGGAACACCAGCCGGATTCACGCACTGTGTTGCTCAAGGCATTTGACCGGAAAGGCTTTGTGTTCTTCACCAACTACGAAAGCAATAAGGCCCATCACATCGCATCCAATCCGAGTGTAAGCCTGTGCTTTCCGTGGTTTCCCATGGAACGGCAGGTTATCATCCGGGGAACGGCAGCGAGAGTATCCACCGCCCAATCCCTGAAATACTTTCTGAGCCGTCCCTTTGGCAACCGGATCGGGGCATGGGTATCCACCCAGAGTAAGGTTATTTCATCCAGAAGCCTGCTTGAAGCAAAGCTCAAGGAAATGGAGCAGAAGTTCTCCAACGGAGAGGTTCCCCTCCCCTCCTTCTGGGGCGGCTATGTGGTGGAACCGGCATCCGTCGAGTTCTGGCAAGGCGGACATAACCGCCTCCATGACCGTTTCCGCTACCAGAAGACAGACGCTACGGGCAACACTTGGCAAATCGATCGCCTCGCTCCTTGAGGATTGCATTGCGGCAGATTATCGTTCAATCTAGCGGGCAATACGATGAAAACCAAAGCCCGACAGCGCCTGATTATTTCGAGTGCCTCCGGTCCCGACTTTTCGAAACGGATGGGCTTGGAACACCTTCAGGATCGCCTGACCATCGAAGAACGGTTTTCTGGACGCCACCCCGGTTTGCGGCGGTTGCTCGTTCGCTTTTTCCGCAAAAACTTCTTTCGTCTGAGTATCCATAGCTTTCTCGCACTCATTGGGAAACGCGCCGAATGCAGGCGCGAGCAGGCCACGCCCATCACCCGGATCAACTCAATTGAGTTCCCGGATCGCATCAAGGGCACACCCGAGTCCATCCGCATCCTACACCTGAGTGATCTTCACATCGATGCCTCTCCAGCTCTGGCTTTCTACGCAGCGGATCGCATCCGCAACCTGCAGCCGGACTTCGCGGTAATCACCGGTGACTATTTCAATGGCTATAGGGTCCCGGACGCCAAAATCCATGAACTGCTGGATCCGATTCTGGAATGCCTCTCCTGCCCCGTGTTCGGCATTCTCGGTAACCACGATTCACTGAGCTGCGTGCCTCACCTCGAAAAACGGGGAGTCCGGATGTTGTTGAATGAATCAGCCGTATTCGAGTCCTTCGGCATTCGGGTTCTGATCAGCGGGATTGACGATCCACACCTTTTCAAAACCCACGACATCCCCCACGCCCTTCAAAGCGTCCAGCAGGACATGGAGCGCTTCCACCTCAAGCTTCTGCTATCCCACGCTCCTTCAACCTTCAGAGAAGCTGAAAAGGCGGGTTTCGATCTCATGCTCAGCGGGCACACCCATGGCGGGCAGTTCTGCCTGCCAAAAGGCCGCCCGCTTGCAACCAACGGCAAATACCCCCGCTTTGTTGTGAAAGGTCCTTGGATGTATAAGTCCCTCTATGGCTACACCTCCCATGGACTCGGCACCGGCACACCCGCACTCCGGATGAATTGCCCCGCCGAGATCACGCTCCACGAAATCCGCTTCTCCTGATTTTCCAGAAACGGGCCTGAGCCCGGCAACCAGCGGCTTTCTTTTCTTCAACCGGACTTGAATCCACGCCCGATCTGCACTCATTCGGCATCACATGAGCAACGCATTCAACTGGTTCAAGATCTTCCACATTTTCTTCGTCATCGCATGGATGGTCGGCATCTTCTACTACCCCCGCATCCTTCTGCAGTATCGACTCGCGGCAGACAACTCCGAACCCCTTGATCGACTCAGGATCATGGCCCGCAAGCTCTTCGTCTACATGACCATCATGGCGGGACTCGCCATCGCAACCGGCCTCACCCTCTGGCTCTATTTCGGGTTGTCAGGCGGCTGGATGCATGCCAAACTGACCCTGGTCCTAATCATGATGCTCCACCACGTCCTCTGCCCGGTTTTGATGGCTCGATTGGCCACAATCCCTCATGCTACGAGTATCGG
>JAPXRV010000186.1:0-4024 GCA_033813415.1 Opitutales bacterium
CTGCTGCTCATATCCGGCCCGTCCATGCTGCTCGCATGGATGAAACTGCGCCAGCGCAACCTCGGACCGATCCTCGATGCCAACGGATGGGCCATCAACACCAAGGCCAAGATGAATGTGCCGTTCGGAGCGGCACTCACCAACTTGGCCCAACTTCCGGCGGGTTCCGAACGGGCACTCACCGATCCCTATGCGGAAAAGAAACGCCCATGGAAGCTCTGGATCTTCCTACTGATCCTGATTGGGCTCGCATGGTTCTGGTATGACGGCAAGTTTGATTCCCATCTGCCGGCAAAGTTCACCAGTGCCCAAGTCTGCAAAAAGGGAACACCGGCTGATCTGCCAGACGCAGCTGCCAATGCCAGCGCTCCCGCAGTGGTCGCAGAACCCGCTCCCGCAGAGTGATACTTCCCTGATGAATCCGGAGCATCCGGAGATCCATTCGATTTCCGGATGCTTGATGTTTGCGGTCACGCGCCCCCCCAAAAAGGCCGCCCATCCCACGGATTTAATCTGTGGCCGGACCGTCTTCCAGCTTGACATCAAGCAAATGCATTTGACTCCCGCTCAAGGGAGTCTTTTTTCTGATACTTCGGCCACAAGGTCGTTATTCATTCGTAATCATAAAGCAAAAAAGTGAAACGCAGCTTATTCCAGAAAGTGTGGGACGCACATACCGTGGGCACCCTGTCAGACGGGCGCACCCAGTTGTTGATCGGGACTCACCTCATCCACGAGGTCACCAGTCCACAGGCGTTTGGCATGCTTCGGGATCTCGGCCTCAAGGTCAAATATCCCGAGCGCACCTTCGCCACGGTTGACCACATCATTCCCACCGACGAGATTGCGGAACCTTTCTCCGATCCCCTGGCCGATGCCATGATCAAGGAGCTGCGTAAGAACTGTAAGGACTGGGGCATCACCTTCTTCGACAGTTCGACCGGAAAACAGGGAATCGTTCACATCGTGGGCCCCGAACAAGGCATCACCCAACCGGGGATGACCATCGCATGTGGCGACTCCCACACCGCAACGCACGGGGCATTCGGCGCGGTTGCTTTCGGAATCGGCACCAGCCAGGTGCGCGACATTCTCGCGACTCAAACCATGGCGTTAAGTCCGCTTAAGGTACGGCGCATCAATGTCGACGGCAAGCTCGCCCCGGGCGTCTATGCCAAAGACGTGATCCTGCACATCATTCGCGTTCTTGGAGTGAACGGCGGCCTCGGATACGCCTATGAGTATGGCGGTTCGGTCTTCGACGGCTTCTCGCTCGAAGAACGCATGACCGTCTGCAACATGTCCATCGAGGGTGGCGCACGCTGCGGCTACGTCAACCCCGATGAAAAGACTTTCGAATACCTGAAGGGCCGGCCCTATTCGCCCAAGGGCGAGGCATGGGATCGCGCCGTGGAGAAATGGCGCGCGCTCCGTTCCGACGAGGGTTGCGCCTACGACGATGTCGTCAACATCCGCGCTGAGGATATCGCTCCCACCGTGACCTGGGGGATCAATCCCGGACAGGCGATCTTCATCAACGAAAACCTCCCGGTCGTGAGCGACCTTCCTGAAAAGGATCGCGAGGGAGCAGAAGAGGCCTACGTCCACATGAAACTCACACCCGGCACTCCCATCAAGGGGACTAAGGTCGACGTGGTGTTTCTGGGCAGTTGCACCAATGGTCGTATCTCCGACTTCCGCGAAGTTGCCCCCTACTTGAAGGGTCGCAAAGTCGCTCCGGGAGTCAAGGCCATCGTCGTTCCCGGATCGCAGGTCGTCAGCCAGATTGCCGAACAAAACGGACTGGCCCAGATCTTCCGCGATGCCGGTTTCGAATGGCGCGGAGCCGGATGCTCCATGTGCCTCGGAATGAACCCCGACAAACTCGTCGGAGATCAGCTTTGTGCCAGCTCCAGCAACCGAAACTTCAAGGGACGCCAGGGCAGCCCTACCGGCCGCACGATCCTCATGAGCCCGCTCATGGTGGTGGCTGCAGCCGTCACCGGCAAGGTATCCGACGCCCGTGAAGTCTTCGACATTCATCCGGCAAAGGCCTGAAATGGGTGTTCTCCCGCAAGATTGAACAAACCACGGTTCATCAACGACTATTCAGATTAGCATATGGCACTTGACAAAATTCTCACGGTAAAGGGTCGCGCCGTCCCCTTCATGGGCGATGACATCGATACCGATCGCATCATCCCGGCACGTTTCATGAAGTGCGTGACCTTCGACGGCCTTGGGGAATTCGCATTTTTCGACTCCCGCAAAGAGTTTCAGAATGCAGGAAAAGTTCACCCGGTGGACGATCCGCGCTTCACGGGAGCTTCCATCCTGATTTCCGGAGCCAATTTCGGATGCGGTAGTTCGCGCGAACACGCTCCCCAGTCACTCTATCGGGCCGGCTTCCGTGCGATAGTGGCCGAGACCTTCGCCGAGATCTTTTTCGGAAACTCCACCACCCTTGGAATGCCTTGTGTAAGCTTACCGCGGGAACAACTCAACCGCCTGGCCCAGCTCATTCAGGAGAAGCCTGCGACCGAAGTCACCATTGACCTCACCAGCATGCAGCTCACTGCGGGCGATTGGAAAACCACCATCACCCTGAATTCCAGTGCCCGGCAGGCTCTGATCGAAGGGAAATGGGACCCGATCGCCGAGTTGCTCGAAGCTTCCGACAGCATCCAATCTGTCGCTTCCGGGCAGCCCTACATCTCGGGATACTGATGCAAAACTCTCTGGGCAGCCTGATTGAGGGAGCGGGCATATTCGTATACCCGCTCGCCCTCTGTGCATTCCTCGCAGCATTGATCATCTTCGAGCGGCTGATTGCACTGCGCACTTCCAAGATCATCCCTGACGAACTCGTGGATGCCTTCATTTCGGGCGACGTCCTCAAGCGCCGGATTGAGGCTGGCACGGTCGGTGGCCGGATTGTCCACTTCTTCCTGGATCAGCATCCGGATGACGAGGGCATCAAGGCCTTCGCAAGGATGCAGATTAACGCCATGGAACGCGGCCTGTTTATCCTTGAGATCGTCATCGCAGGCGCTCCCCTCATCGGATTGCTTGGAACCGTAACGGGGCTTGTCAGCGTATTCTCCGGGTTCTCCGCCGAAACCGGGCTTCCGGATCCGGGGCGCTTCATTGAAGGGGTTGCGATGGCACTCTCGACAACTGTTCTCGGACTTAGCATCGCGATTCCCGCGCTCATCGGAAACGGAATTCTCATCCGCAGGGTCGAATCCCTTTCCGCAAGGCTCAATGTCGGAGTAGAGCGCCTTATCGACATCGCGCACAGGAACGCGGCCCAATCGGCATAATGAGCCTTATCCGAAAATCCAGAAAGAAGGCAGAAATCAACATCGTACCCCTTGTGGACGTGCTGATGGTGTTGATTTTCTTCTTTCTGATGACGATGCAGTTTCGCAACGTCAACGTGCTCAACATCACCCCTCCCGAAATCCAAACCGCCGGCAAAAACCTTCTCAACGAGCAGATCCTGATCGGGATCAGCCCCGAAGGACAGTATTACCTCAACAACCAGGAGGTTCCCGAAGCGGTTCTCGAGGAAGCCCTGAAGCTGGCCGGTGAGGCAAATGCGGAGCAACCTGTTCTGCTGGTGTCAGATGAGGAAACCCCGCTCAAACATGTCACCCGTGTGCTGGACATCTGCCGTTCCAATAAGCTCAACCGGATTCGGATGAAATCCCGCTAAGGCATGTTCGAAGTCAACCTCAGTCTTTTCGTCGCCATAGGGGTTTACACCGGCATAGCCTTCATTGTCCTGCTCTGGGTCTACTACGACAGGGTCGGGAAAACCATCCATCAGGAAAAACGCGATCGCGTGATCTTCCACTGCGTTCGCTGCGGGCACTTGTACACTGACCGGAAAGGCGTCGAAGACGCCGTTTGTCCGCGTTGCGGGATGGACAACATCAAGCTGCGCTTCTGACCTCCTCCGCAAAGCGATCCCCCAACTCAATGATTCACATCCACTGAGCCCTCTTCCGGAGGGCATGGC
>JAPXRV010000187.1:0-3950 GCA_033813415.1 Opitutales bacterium
TTGCGATGCGCTTGGCTTCCAAGACCCGTTGCTTGTCCACCGTAAGGGTCAGTTTGGTTTTCATATGCACGTGTTATTGTTTGAAATATACGTGTTGTCAAGGGCGGGTTCAATTTGGTCCAAACCCCGCTCGCTGTGCATCGGCCTGCGGCATCGCCACAAGGTTTGAAGAGGGTGAACCACGAATGGCACTAAAACCACGAAAAAAGAGGTTTAATCACCGAGAGCACAGAGAGAAGAAGAGGTGATCCGCAGATGGCGCAGATTTCCGCAGATTAGGGAAATCCCATTCTCCATCCTTCGCGCGCTTCGTGGTGAAGATTCTTGAATTCTTCCGTCCTTTGCGTGAGAAACATCATCTCCAATTCAGTAGATCCGGTGAATCCTCTCCAGAAGGCTTGAGTTTGACGGGAAAGTCATCATCCTTTACGGATAATGAGCATCACCGAGATTAGAAAAATGCCCATTCGGGAGAGGCTAGAGGTCATGGAGCAGATCTGGGATTCCCTGAGGGATGAGGGGCATGAACTCCCTTCTCCGGAATGGCATGGTTCGGTTCTTTCCGGTAGACGAGAAAGAATCGAATCCGGGAAAGCAACTTTTATGACCTTCGATGAGCTGAAATCAACTTTCCGCCGTTGAATGTTTTTGAGGTCATTGTTCTGGATGAGGCTTCCGAAGATCTGGAGGCCGGAATGTGTTTTTATGATGAGCGGGAATTCGGAATCGGTGAGTATTTCATTGATTGTCTGCTGTCGGATATATCTTCATTGAAACTGTTTGCGGGAATCCATAGTCAACATTACGGATACTTCAGAATGTTGTCCAAACGTTTCCCTTTTGCGGTTTACTACGACATCGATAAACAGTTTGCCAGAGTAGTCGCTGTGTTGGACATGAGGATGAATCCTGATACCATTCGGAATGTTTTGGATAACAGGTTTCGTGATGAGGGTAGTTGAATCCCATAAACACGAGGAAGTGTGAGCAATGACGCTCGAATTGATGATCAATCAACATCGCTCGCGATGCTCGCAGGATGGTCCTGATCATGAGCGTTGTCGAATGACTCGTGCCTCGTCACAAGGATTGAAGAGCGTTTGACAGAGATCACCGGGAGCACAGAGGAAAGAAGAAGTGATCCGCAGATGGCGCAGATTTCCACAGATTGAAAATCCCATTCTCGATTCTCACTTCACCCTTCTTCCCTGATGCCCCCTTCGTGCTATTCGCGCGCTTCGTGGTGAAGCTTCTTGAATTCTTCCTTCCTTTGCGTCTTTGCGGCTTGAGTGAAGACGCTGCATGCAGCGTCAAACGGGCGTGAGAACGATCTTCTTCTTGAATCCTGTAGATCCTGTAAATCCTGTCCAAAAACAAGAATGCGGAGAAAACAGGATTAACAGGATGGGAATAGCGTAGTCACACGTAATACGGCCCTGGATCACCGTTTCGTGTGGTTTGCGTTTTTCTGTGGCCCGGGTCCGTTGCCTTGTAAATGAAGCTCCCTGAGACGTGCTCCCTATCGCGCCATCTCACCGGAAGGAGCCTATCTTGGGGTTTGACATTCCCTTGTGTAAGCGCAATCGGTCGTATTGTTGATCCTCCTATGACTTCTCCTGCCATTGTCGTCCTGGCCCATAAACGGGCGGAAAGCTTGCGCCGCTTGTTGGGTTCGCTGTTGCGCGGATCATACGGGGACCGGGATGTGTCCCTGATCATCAGCGTGGATCACGGGGCGGATCCGGATGTGGAGAGTTTGGCGAGATCGATGGAGTGGCCGTTTGGGTCGCGTGAAGTGGTCCTCCGTGAAGAGCGCTTGGGTCTTCGGGATCATGTCTATGCCTGCGCACGTTTGGGTGAGAGAGTCGGCAGTCTGATCATGCTTGAAGATGATCTTATGGTTGCCCCGGGGTTTTATGATCTGGCTTGTCAGATGGTGAATGCATACGATGCCGACGATCGCGTTGCAGCCATGGCGCTATACCATCATGCCTTCAATGAGATCTCGAAGATGCGCTTTTCGCCTCTGTTGGACGGATCCGATGGGTATTTTCTCCAGGTGGCCGCGTCCTGGGGGCAGTGCTGGACTGCAAAGCAGTGGGAACGTTTCTCCTTGTGGAGTGCGGACCAGACTAATGAATCAGTCGAATCCAAGGGTATACCATGGGATATGCGCAAGTGGCCTTGGAGTTCATGGAAGAAGTGGTTCACCGCGTACCTTGTGGACTCTGGAAGGTATGTTGTGTATCCGCGTGTTTCGACGACCACCAACTTCATGGAGCTTGGGGAGAATCATCACGAGACGGATGCTACCTATCAACGCGAGTTATTGGTGGGATCCCGCGAGTGGAGACTCCCCTCCATTGACGCATCGTTTTGTCGATACGACCCCTATTGCGAGATCGAACCCGATGCCTTGACGCGGTTGGCTCCCGACCTCGGGACCTTCGACTTGACGGTTGACCTATCGGGCATGAAACCCTTGTCCGAGATCCGGATGCTCTACAACGTATTTCGCAAGTGGAGAAAATCACCCATATCGAGAAACACCGGAACAAGAAACATTTGATGAAGATCCTAGTAGTATTCGGCACCCGGCCTGAAGCCATCAAAATGGCACCGCTCGTGCACCGGTTGAAGCAGGCTCCGGGAATTGAAACCCGCGTGTGCGTGACGGCTCAGCATCGTCAAATGCTGGATCAAGTGCTGCGTCTGTTTGGCATCACCCCCGATTATGATCTGAATACCATGAAGGCCAACCAGACCCTGGCCGGTTTGGCGAGCGGGATTCTTGAAGGGCTGGATCCCGTATTGGTCGAGTGTGCTCCCGATCTTGTACTCGTGCACGGAGATACCCTCACCACCTTTGCCGCGACCCTTGGGTCCTTCTATCGCCACATTCCGGTTGGGCATGTTGAGGCGGGGCTTCGCACGGGAAATTTGCAATCCCCATGGCCCGAAGAGGCGAACCGGGTTCTCACGGGGCGCTTGGCCTCCCTCCATTTTTCCCCGACTGCCAAGGCGCGATCCAATCTCCTCGCGGAAGGAGTGGATGCTGCACGGGTCTGGGTTACTGGAAATACGGTGATCGATGCTCTGTTCTGGGTAAAATCAAGACTGGATGGTGACCCGTCGATTGGCCAGGCCTTTGATCGGGAGTTTGATTTCCTTTCGCCTGATCGCCGGATGGTCCTCATTACCGGACACCGGCGTGAGAGTTTCGGGGTTGGCTTTGAGCGCATCTGCAATGCCATCCGTCAAATGTCGACGGAATACCCGTCGGTCGACTGGGTGTATCCAGTGCATCTCAACCCGAATGTTCGGGAGCCTGTCACCCGTATCTTAGGGGGTATTCCAAATGTGCATCTGATCGATCCTTTGGACTACATGCCCTTTGTTTACATGATGGACCGTTCGACCCTTATCCTCACGGATTCAGGTGGAGTCCAGGAGGAGGCTCCCTCGCTTGGAAAGCCTGTGCTGGTCATGCGCGACACCACCGAACGACCGGAAGCGGTGGAGGCCGGAACGGTTCGCCTGGTGGGGAGTTCCTCCGGATGTATCATCGACGGTCTGCGCGAGCTTCTTGACAACCACGATTCCTATCTTGCCATGACCCGGGCTCACAACCCCTACGGAGACGGCAAAGCCTGCGACCGGATCGTCGAGGCCTGCCTCCGGTGGTTTGCTGAGAAAAAGGTGTAACTCTATTCGTCAAATAGCTTTCATCTTCGTAGCGGAAGCATCCCTGCTCGCGTCCGCTTCGCTGTGCACCCGTACGGGCGAACGTTGTTAAAGAGAAGAGTCTTTAACACCGCTCGCCTTGCTCGCTATAAGCCCTTCGGGCCACATACGTTTGGCTTGCGCCAAACAACAGATTCTCAATGCATAGTATGTTGTCCCGAGCGAAGTCGAGGGACATCTGTGCCCGGAGCCGCAGGCGAGGGGCT
>JAPXRV010000188.1:0-3879 GCA_033813415.1 Opitutales bacterium
CAAGCGAGATTACTGAGTTTGGGTGTGGCTCTGGATCGAATTGAGAAGGGAATTACTGAACCGAAATCTGGAGTTCATGAAGGCGTTCCCATCCAAGCGTGGTCTTACAGCCCAAAGGTGAGCATCATAATGCCTGTCTTCAACCGTGAAAACACATTGAATCGTGCTATTCTTTCCGTATTAAGGCAGTCCTACGAAAACTGGGAGCTTTTGGTTGTTGATGATGGCAGTATCGATCGAACCGTTCAGGTGGCTGAATCTATGTCCATTCGTGAACCGCGAATCCGGTTGTTGCGGTATTCTCACCATGGCGTGAGTGTGACGCGCAATTCTGGTTTAGCTGTCTCAAGTGGAGAGTTGATTGCCTATCTGGATTCGGATAATCGATGGCATCCTGAATACTTGCGATACATGGTCACTCGATTCGCCGATGCTAATAAGGATTGCGGGTATTCGGGAATGAACCTGATTGACGAGGAAAAAGGGGAGTTCAGGACTTGGGTCCCGGAGTATGATCGTGCGCAGCTTGAGCAGATGAATTTTATCGATTTGAACGTTTTCATGCATCGTCGCGAGCTGGTGGAGGAAATGGGTGGTTTTGATGAAAGCATGACCCGTTTGGTCGACTGGGATTTGATTTTGCGTTACACCCGCAGGCATGTCCCGTTTGTTGTTAGAGCCGTCCTCGCTGACTATTTTGTCAGCGGAAGGAGTAATCGAATATCTGATAACGAGTCTTTTGATCTGAACTATGAGCGACTGAGTGCTCGACATCGACTTAACAGCGAATCGAAGGGTGAATCATGATAGAATGTCCTGTATGTGGGAACATTTCCGAGCGTTTTCTTCCTGTCGGAAAAATAATAGTGCGACCCAATGCGAAGTGTCCATCCTGTGGGGCTTACGAGCGTCACCGTCTCATTGGCTGGTATTTGATAGGCCAAAGCATGATTGCTCCGAATTTGCGAGTGTTGGAGATTGGCCCGACGCCATGCCTTCAGAGCATAATTGCTAAGGCAGGCGGTGAAGTCCTATCCATTGATTTGGCTGAACGGTCGGGATCAATACGCATGGATGTTGAAAACATGAGTTTTCCCGATGACTCGTTTGACGCCGTGCTATGCATCCATGTGCTGGAGCATGTGACTCATGATGATTTGGCTCTGAAAGAGATATTTCGGGTATTGAAGCCAGGAGGCTGGGCCGTTCTGATGGTTCCCATTTCCGAAAACCGTCCTGCTACGGATGAGGACCCGTCTGTAACTGATCCAGCTGAGAGGGAGCGGCGTTTTGGGCAGTCCGACCATGTCCGACTGTATGGATCCGATTATGCTGACCGTTGTATCGCTGCGGGTTTTCGGATGGAGATTGTGAATGTAATGGATCCCAAGGTGATTGCGCGTCATGGTTTTCTTCCCGGAGAAAAGCTTTACATAGGGTGGAAGGATTGAGGCAATGCTGAGTGTTGTGGTTTTTGGGGCTGGTGAGGCCGGTCGTCAGACTATCGCTTCGATGGGATCATCCGCTCGTGTGGTTGCAGTATGCGATAACGATTCCGCGAAGCACGGTGGGTCTCTTTGTGGGCATCCAATCATAGCTCCGGATTCTATCGCCAAATTGGCACCTGATCAGGTGATCGTTGCCAGCATGTACTGGCGCGAAATAGTAACTCAACTGGTTGGGTTTGGGATAAAGGCAGACCAGATTGTGGTCGCTCCAGTATCCTCTGGAGGTGCAAACAGACAATCGAATCAAGAACCGGCTTCGACATTTGAGCCTTTGATTCCAGAATGGATGAGTGTCAACTTGCGCTGTGCATATGGGTTTTCGGGCTCATATGAGCCTTTGGTAAGTGCCATACTACCCACGCGAGACCGGGCTCAAACCCTTCCTCGCGCCATAGAATCAGTTCTTGCTCAGTGTTATCGGAACTGGGAACTGCTCGTGGTTGATGACGGTAGTCTGGATGATACAGCGAGCATAGTTGAACAATATCGGATTCGCGATCCCCGTATTCGTTTCTTGGTGCAGGATAGGTTAGGGGTGAGCGCAGCGCGGAATCGAGGGTTGGTGGAGGCTTCAGGAGAGTTGATCGCATACGTAGATTCGGACAATCGATGGCATCCTGATTATCTTGCTTTGATGGTGTGTGCTTTCCGTGACGATGCCTTTGACACTGGTTACGCTGGGATCAATCTGTTTGATCTGGAGACGGGACGCTTTCGATGTGTCGTTAATCCCTACAGTTATGAACGATTATTGAAGTCAAATTGGATCGACTTGAACGTATTCATGCATCGTCGCGAGCTGGTGGAGGAAATGGGTGGTTTTGATGAAAGCATGACCCGTTTGGTTGATTGGGATTTGATTCTTCGATATACCAGGCATCATCCTCCTTTTGTTGTTGGTAGCGCGTTGGCTGACTATTTTCGAGAGAGTGGTGTTTCCTGTGTGACAAATTCCGAACCATATCTGGAGAATCGCGTGCGTTTGGAGTCAAAGGATAAGGTGGGTATCAAGCGATTCCGGCGTCCGGGCCGTCCAAGGATTGCATACGTGCAACACGAGTTTCCTGCACTCAGTCAGACTTTTGTTCAGAATGAAATCTCAAGACTACTGGCAAAAGAGGTTGATGTTTCGGTTTTTCATTTTCGGGATTCGGCAGTCAGAGCTTCAATTCCCGATGCGTGGGATGTGGCTAAGTTTTCGAACAGAGAGGAACTGGCCTACTTGATTGCATCGAGAAGGATCGATCTGGTTCACACCCATTTTGCGGTACCCCATCCTGCGGATTTTGTTGTGCCCGTTTGTGAACGCATGTGTTTGCCCTTTACGATTAAGCCTCATGCTTTCGACATTTTCCGGCGTGATCATGACCCTCGTCATAACATCGTCAAAACTGCTGGCAGTGATTTGTGTTCCGCTGTCTATTGTGAAGGCACGTATCATAGAGCCTTTCTGGAAGGGCAAGGAGTTCCTAACCTCAAACTGGAAATCGTTCGAAACGTTTTTGAAATAGATCAGTTTTGGGTGGCCAATCCCACAGCGCGATCCTCAGTGGTTCGTTTAATATCGATTTCACGTTTTGTGGAGAAGAAGGGCTTACATTTGCTTGTCACTGCTTTTCGCGAATTGCCTAATCCGGAATTAAGGTTGGAACTGCATGGCTATGGAGAGGAGCGGGATCGGCTTGTGGCCCTTGCGGCGGGTGATTCGCGGATTTCTATCCACGAAGGCCCGCGCTGTCCTGCGGAGACGGCAGAGGTAATGCGAGATGCTGACTTATTCCTGCTTCCTTGCGTCGAAGATCGAAATGGAGATACCGACGGGTTGCCTACTGTCATTATGGAGGCTATAGCGTCAGGTGTTCCGGTTTTGACTACGCCGATCGCGAGCACAGGGGATCTCGTGCAAGACCGGAAGACCGGAGTTCTCGTTGCGTCTGGTTCCGTTGCAGATTTAGTTGATGGAATTCAGCGTTTTGTGGTTCTTTCAACACAGGTTCGTCAGCAGTTGATTGACGATGCTCGTCTTCATCTCCGGGCTGAATTTGATCCCGATCTCAATACTATTCGACTTTTGCAGAGCTGGGGAAGGATCCTCCCTGGTGTTTTCAGAAATGTCAGTATTTGACTCATTGCCGGAACCGTTGGATGATTCGAGCCTATTCTCCAGATGGCCGATTATCTACATCTGCCAGGATGGAATGCAGCCGAGTGGGGTGGCATCCTACGGCTACTTCCTTCTGGGAGTATTGTCTGGCAAGATGCTGTTGCTCAATGCCGAACGGGTTCCGGATCTCGCGCCCGAGAGTGTGCGGGAACGGATCGTTCCTCTTTCTGAGACCGTAAGCCATGATCCCAAAGCCGTTGCGGCTGC
>JAPXRV010000189.1:0-3840 GCA_033813415.1 Opitutales bacterium
AAAACCGGAACGCTTGGTCCGTGTAGATCGACGTCCAAAAGTCCGACTTTACTCCCGGAATTGGCGAGTGCCAGTGCAAGGTTGGCGGCTACAGTGCTTTTTCCGACACCCCCTTTTCCGGAAAGGACCAGGATTTTGTTGCGGATCGTATTTTCGGATGGCACGCTGCGTGGGGAATCGGCGCTTGATTGAGACGGCGATGGATGGTTGTTTGACATGGTGGGATGGGAAAGATTCGAGGCCTGATTGCAGTCGGGTGCCTACATTAGTTGCTTTTCCCCGGAGTAGATCGCGTGAACGTCGATCACCGCTGCGGAGTGCCCCGGGTGGCGCGGAGGATTGATCGCTTTCATGGCGTCGAAAAGCGGTCCTGTGGAGTGGAAGGAGATCCGGCCTTTGAGCTGAAAAGATCGCCCCTCGGTTGTTTTGAAGAGCAGACTCGCCTCGGGATTCTCTGTAAGGTTGGAGAGGGTTTTGTGGAAATAGTTGTTGGCGAGGTAAATCCGTCCCTCAGGTGTGCGTCCGGCTACGCCCAAATAGACTGCATTTGGAATTCCGGTCACGCTGGCTGTCGCGAGGATCACGGGACCTTCGCGTTGTTCCCATGCCTGGACTGCAATTTCCGGCCAAACGGGGAGAGTGGATGAAGATGGGGTCATGATGGCATTCCTTTGACAAATGGGATTCCGAGTCGCTCAACAATCATGATTGATTGATGGGCGGCGAGCGTTTCAAGAAAAGTGAACGAAGCCTCCTCTGTGGGAAAGGGTAGGGCACAGATGAGATCGTCCATTCGCAAGGGGTGGCGGGTGACGATATCGGTTACGTCCTGTTTGAGGTTTTCTGACGCAGCCAGTGATAAAGTGAGTTCAGACGATGCCATGAGAGAGGCCTTTGCTCCGAGAATTGCCTGAGCTCGAATCAGTGCCTCATCGCTTGGTACTTTGACCCAAGTCTCGGTGGGGCAACGGGTGGGTAGCATCAGGTGGATGGCATCCGGCTGGATTTCCTCCATGCGCCCGGCAAGAGATTCGAGCTCCTCTTCCGTGTCGTTGAGTTCCGAAACCAACATGACCTCAATGTTCAGCTTGGCGGTCCGATTCATTTTGGAAAAGGCCAGGAGCCCTTCCATGTGACGTTTGAAGGATGCTTCCTTCACAGGACGGGCCATCCTGAGATAGAGCTTTTCATTGCCGGCATCAAGCGTTGGCATGACGGCGTCGAGGGCGGCTAATCCGTTTCGGACATCATCGAGGTAAAGGGTCGAACCATTGGTGATAAAAGCAACCGGAACCGGGCTGATTGCCTTAACCTGTTGGGCGATTGAACCGATTTCCGAGTGAAGTGTATCCTCCCCGGAACCAACAAAAGTGATCCAGTCAAATGTTCCACTACGCGTGCGAATAGCGTTGTGGACTTCCTCTACAATTGAACCGGAGGGGATCCAGGACTTGCGTTCCTTTACCATCGGCTTGCTTCTTCCCAGTTGGCAGTAGACGCAGTTCCAGTTGCAGGTTTTCATCGGAACCGTATCGATTCCGAGGGACCGGCCGAGTCTGCGCGAAGGTACAGGCCCGAATACAGAATGGACGAATTTTGAACCCATATTACTGAATCGGTTTGGATGGCTGATTGGATCGACGAATGGCTTTGGATATGCTCAGGCGAACGATTCACAAGCGCTGACCAACTGTGCCATTGCCTGCTGGGTGCCATTGGTCGGGAGCTCGTTTCCCCTGAGCCATGCAGACCGGAGATCCGGGCTGTTAGGCACGCTGCAGATCGCATTCATACCTGCTTTCTTGAGTTCACCCAACATGTAGGATTCGGTTTCACTATCAGGTACTTTGCTGAGGACGGTGTGAAGGGCTTTAACTTTTGTCTGCCGGAATAGCTCGATCATGAGATCCGCCATTTGCACCTGTTCAAGGTGCCGGGTGGAAGGAGCCGCTCCGGTCTTCTGTGAACGGATCACTTGCTGTAGTGTGATGGCTGTCTGCAAGCCCGCGGTTGATGGGTCGCACACAACGACGATTTGATCCATCGAAACAAGTGCTCCTCTCGAGCTGTCTTCCAGTCCAGCTTTGAAATCGACAAGCAACAGGTATGGTTCATTGCCTTTGCGCACTTGGAGGTCCCGTGCGACCTTGACCATCGGACCATCGCAGCCGGCACCTACTCCGAAGTCCGATAGCTTTCCGGCTTGGAGCAGCACAATTCCGTCTGGACTGACGGCTTGGAAGGAAGATGGGAGCGTGAGCAAATCAATGACCGGATCCTGTATGAGGCTGGGATCATCAACCGGGCAGGACACGGATCCGCCTTGGAAGACCATGCCACCTAGGAAGGAGATGAGTGGCGCAGGTGCAGATGGTATGCCGAGTGCAAGATGCAATCCCAGATTAGTGGAGTCAGCATCCAGTATGGCCACATTATAGCCTTTGTGACGGAGAGCTTTTGCCAGAATTACCAATGTTGTGCTTTTGCCAGCTCCACCTTTTCCGACGCAGGCGATTTTGGATCCATTGAGTGTCATGATCTGAAACAATACAGAATGTGCCTTCAAGAATTCCCGAATCCACCGGGGAAACGGGAGGTTAATCAAACTCACCGCTGTCCCATGACGATGTCAAGTAGAATATAGCATATGCCCATAATACCAATAAAAATACAGGGCCTTTATTTGACTAATATGCAATTTTGAGTATTGGATAGGGAGGAGGATTATCATGAAGCGGAAACGAATTATTGTTCAGAATCGGGATGGCGTTTATCATCTGATGAGCCGGTGCTGTTTGGGTGAGCACTTACTTGAGGATGGGGAGAAGGAGATGTTCATCGGGATGATGTGGCGGCAGGCGGCGTTTTGCGGGGTGGATATTCTGGCGTATTCAGTGATGTCGAATCATTTCCACATTCTGGCGCGGGTACGGCATGAGAAGCCGCAGACCGATGCGGAGTTGCTGAGCCGTTATCGGGCGTTCCATGAGGGTTGTCGGATTTCCCCCTATTCGATAACACCGGATGGGTTGGAGAAGATGCTGGAACGGAACGATGAGATCGCGCAGCATGCGCGGGATTCGTTGCTGGCGCGTATGGGGGATGTGTCGGTGTTCATGCGTGAGCTCAAGCAGCGTTTCACGATCTGGTATAACCATCAGAACGGGAACCGTGGCACCTTGTGGATGGAACGGTTCAAGAGCCTGGTGGTGGAGCCCTCGCTGCAGGCAATGGCAACCGTTGCGGCCTACATCGACCTTAACGCGGTGCGCGCTGAGCAAGTGGATGATCCGGCCGAATACCGCTTCTGCAGTTATGCCGCTGCTATGGGCGGCAAGGCGTCCGCCATGGCGGGATACCGATTGATCTACGGTGGACGTCCCTTTTCCGAAGCGATTGCGGCGTATCGTCTGTGTCTGTTTGGGAAAGGCGCTAAACCGAAGGGGGAGCAGGACAAGGACCGCGGTGTAATCCCCCTGGAGAAGCTGGATGCGGTGATCCGCAGCGGAGGGAAGGTGGAGGTGTCCGAGTTGCTGCGCCGGAGAGTTCGATACTTTAGTGATGGGATGGCAATCGGCTCCAAGCTCTTTCTGAAAAGGCTCTACGATGAACATCGGGAGTGTTTTCCCGAGAGCCGCAAAGCCCGTTTTGCATCGATGAAAGGGGCGGACTGGGGTGAATTGCAGGTGGTTCGGGATCTGAAAGTGGATTTGTTCGGATAGTGTGGGAGTTGATTGTGGCTTGGAATGGTCTTCCCCTTGTATGGATCGAGCATGCGGTGGGTTCTTTTTGCCTCGATCGGTGCTCAATTGAAGGTCCATACACTGTTGGCATCGATTG
>JAPXRV010000190.1:0-3673 GCA_033813415.1 Opitutales bacterium
CTTTGCGTTGATGGGTCGCAGCAGCGGCGACTGCGTGCGGATTTGTGCGCCGGTCGATCGGATTCTGGCGATCGCACGTCTGACTGCATCGGTGGAGAGTTCCCGGGGATGGCTGAAATGGGCCATGATTGAAAGATTATAGCCCTTGGAGGTGATCTCCTCGAAAAGGCGGATGAAGTCATCCGCATCGTCGTCGGTGAGGAAAGTGTAGGGCCAGAATGCGAGCGATTTGGTCCCGATCCGGATCGTCTGAAGGTGCGGATGCATTGGTCCGCTCAGCAAGGGCTCGAGGTATTTCCGGAATACCGCGCAGTTCATGGTCATGGGATCCCCACCGGTGAACAGAAGGTCTGTGATCTCCGGATGCTCGTCGATGTAACGGTAGAGAAGCTCGGATTCGCGCATCGCGAAACGCATGCCCTTCATGCCGACAAACTGGGGCCAGCGGAAGCAGAAGGTGCAGTAGCTGTGGCAGTTTTGTCCAGCGCTTGGAAAGAATAGCACGGTTTCCCGGTACTTATGCTGTACTCCATGCAGCGGCTCGCCGTCGATGGTCGGCACATTGTGTTCGAGCTGGCCCGCTGGATGTGGATTGAGGCGGGCGCGGATTTCGTTCGCGACTGTCTGGATCTCTCTGCGATCAGCTCCGGATTGCAGCGCATGATCTACAGCATGATAATCCGGATCCAGCAGCATGCCCCGCTGGGGGAACGTCAGGTTGAACATCGGATCGTCATCCAGATGATCCCAGTCGATCAATTCGTCCGTGACGTAGGAACTGACCCGGAAGGGGAGGACGTTTCCGACGACTTCAATCGCGCGGATTTGTTCGGGACTGAGCCGCCCATACTGGGGGAGAGATGCGAGGTTGCCGAGTGTGTAGGCTAGATATTTCATCCTGTGGCTGGTGTGTGGGTTCAGGTGGTTTGAACTCCGAACGGACTCGATGTCCGGCACGAAGCCTGGCCAGTTGATGGCCATGGTTTCCGGAAAGCCCCGTTGTGGATGACGGGTTTTCCTAGGACAGCCGGGTCTGCCACACATCAGAAGACTGTAGGTGGCCCCTCCGGCTGGAGTGCTCCAATCTGCCTGTGTCGCAATGAAATACGAAACAAATACGGCAAATCGGGGATCTTGAATTTGAGGATTTGACCGGATTCCGCAAGGAAAAAATCCCCTAGTCAGGGATAAGCAGCTTTTCCGTTATCCTGTGTGACGGACGACGTTTGGATTCGGACGACTGGAAGTGAGGGTATCGGTGGATTCGAACGTCTACCCGGATTGGACACCCGCGGCCTGAAAACGATATTCGGACTGCCGCGACATATCTCAAAAGAGATCCGGGCCCTTAAGGGTCCATGTCCCGTGCTGAAAGGGTGGGGAGGACTAAGTGGACAATAGGGGGTTGAACGTCTTCAATCCCGGGAAGCGGCTAAAATCCCGATCGCATGACCATAATTGATGGACACCATTATCGAGGCAACAGGCAGCAATTCGTGCATCGTGGATCATGGCCGCAGTGATGGCCCCTTTTTGGGTGAGGTCTTCCAGAACGGGCAGGGTGTGGGGTGAATCGAACAAAATGCGTAGGCTGGGAGACTCACGCCATGCTGATATCTGATCCCATGCTTCGGCAGGGGTGGATGGGCGTTGCCAAAGACGCGCGTGTGTCACCACTCCATAGAACTCAATAAGGCTGTGGTAGCAGACTGCCCAAGGAGTTGGATCTTCAGCCAGTTGCTGGATGATCATATACGCCCTCGTGTGCAGGGAGGCGTCTTTGCGATGAGCGTGTACAAGGATGTTTGTGTCGACGGCGATCATGCTCTGAACATTGGTTCATTGATCGTGGAAATCGCTTTTTGGATTTGCTGGCTGGAAACTGCATTATCTTCCGGCCCCCCAACCGAGGCGTTGCGTATCTTGAAAGAGACGGACGGAGAATCAAGGTGTTGTTCTACTGAATGGATGATCAATTCCCGGAGAGTGGATTTGCGTTCGGCAGCGAGGTGTTTAAGTCTGCGCATCAGAGCATCGGGCATATCTATGGTTGTTCTCATGCATAAAAGCATATTGAACGTTATCCGTGCGTCAAGCAGGAGGTGGAAAAGTGTGCCTTGCTGACAAAGTGATGTAGGGCAATGGCACCGAATAGGCAACGAACGGGAAGTGTCGCTCCATACCTGGAGCGGATTTACGATAGGATTGAGTCCGCTCCGTAGAGGGACTGAGTTTCTTCGACAGTTTCGATGATCCTTCGGGCAGTGACGGGTCCGATCCCGGGAATGGAAGCCAGGGTGTCTTCATCCGCTGCGATGCAGGCGCGCACGCTTCCAAAGGTTTCGAGCAACTGAGTGGCCCGGTCAGGGCCGACGCCGGGTATGGCCTGGAGCATGCGGCGTTGGCGGGTTGCTCTTCTTTTTGCCTTGAGTTGCCGCGTGGGAACATGGGTTCCTCTGCGTGCCCGGATCAACTGTCGGCCAGCGTAACACGCCAGGCGGGCGGTTTCCGCTGCATCCGTGGAACGTAGCACTGGGATGTCGAAGATCAACATGAGGGAAATCAGCGCACCTTGAATCGCCGACCGTGTGACATTGAGGCTATTCCAGTCGTGGGCGGTTCCCTCGATGATATAAGCCGGGCGGAGAGGGCATTGCACCATGCGCGAAGCCTGCGAGAACAACCGCCCATCCATCAGCGACGCTGCAAAATCCGCCGCGGTTTTGCGCTCGATCAGCACCGATCCCTCTATCTCAAAATCCCCGATCTCGAGCCTGCGGATCACCAGCTCCACATCCTCGACCCCGCGCAGCGCTTCCAGCAGATCCTTGTTCCGCTCGCGATCATCGATCCCGATGTGCAGGATTTCCCGCATGGCGATGCTCAATATGGAGGGAATCAGGCCGGAAAGGATGGCCTGGAGCCGATCCGCTATTCCTCGTAACCTGGATACTGCACCGGAGGTTTCCCGCTCGTCGAAACCACCTTCCTCGATTTCCGCTCCGAATCCGATTCCGTCACCCCGGTGCACGTTACGACAAAGAACCAATCGTCTCCGTAGTCAAAGTGGAGCACCATACGCTTCTTTGCTTTGAAGACTTCTGAAATCATCGTTTCCCTCACTCCGGGCTCTCCGTCTCCTTCCCCCATGTCCGCGAAGAGGGTGTATTTTTCCTTGCTGCGGTAGGGGTTTTTGAGGTTGTCGCAAAACTGGAAACTGTGATCGAGATCGAAACTCATTGTCTGGAGCAAATACTCAGCGAATTCATACAGGGACCATTCCCCGGTCATAACCAGAGTAGCCTCAAATTCTCCATACTGCAGGGTAAAGTGGTAGGATTTCATGGGAGTGTGTTTTTTGGATTGTTCGACTCGGATCCCGGTATCGTTGTCGGGTGATTCAGATAGGGGACGGGGTGGATGAAGACCGCATTCCACAATGTTCGTTGTGGCTGCTTTGGCGATCCAATAATTCCGGAGCATCCAAATGACCGGGATCCAAACGAGGTGAGCGTGACGTCACCGGATCGTCCGGAATAGGAAGAAAGTGAGGTTCACTTCTTAGGGAAAGATAAGCGATGCTGCCTTTGAATGCGATCCAGCCATTCATTGGAAATCTTTGCCTGATCTGCGAATTCCGGCCAACGCATGACCGCGGTCCGCACTTCATCGA
>JAPXRV010000191.1:0-3641 GCA_033813415.1 Opitutales bacterium
AAAGCCGAACATCAGCGGAGCACCCGGAGTGCGATACAACATCACCAAAGGATACTCGGGGACGCTCGCCCAAAAATCGCGGTAATAAAGCCAATACGAACCAAAGTCACGCCCCTCTGCAACAGGACGTCCCAGGCAATGAACGGCATAGGCCAGCAAGGCAGCCAGCACCACCCATCCAACAGCACATTCCCTTCGAAAACACTTCGACACGATCAATCGACCCATAATGGCTAATCGGCTTACCATCAAACCTCCAATCCATTGAAAAAGAGGTTTACACAGAAACAACAACTGATCCAGCGGAATCTTCGATCACATTTCTTCCTGTAGGACCTGCATTCTTCAGCCAATAATTCTCTTTTGTACGGACAATGCCTATGAGTCAAAATACGCACTCAAGCACCCACGCTAGAGAAGATGAATCCGCGTTTCGACAGCAATTTGGTCAGACCAACTCCCACCTTTCCGCACGATAATCCAGTCCCGTCTTCCGGCTGATGCCGTCAATTAACAGCTATGACGAAGACGGATCCTGCCATCAAATTCTCGAGAAACCGAATTGCTTGTTACCGTAAACCTCCGGTTCAGGGAAGCTCGTCGGCGACGGAATCGCTGTGTTTACCTGGCTTCTCGGTAGGGATTGCATTATCCGTGCGCACCACCAACACCGGCTCCTTGGTCTTGATGAACACCTTGTGCTCTTTGAAAAACTTGGCGGACACCACTTCGCAGGCTTCACCGACTTTCTTGACCGGCATGCGCCTGCCCTTGGGCGAGGCATTGAAATCGTAGGCGCCACGGAAAATCCGCTCCAGAGCGACAAACGGACTGTCCTCCTCGGGGATCTGAACAACCCAGCCCGTAAAGTCCTTGCCTTCTAGTTCCCCGGCAGGGTCCGACACAAGGATGACATGTTGTTTCTTCACCTGAGGTGGCTTGTCTTCGATCTCATCCTGGATACGCGCCTCTTCCTCGAGTTCGTTGATGATCTGTGAAACCACCCTTACATCCAATTCATTGCGATGCAGGATCATTTTTACCAATTCGAGATCGACCTTTGCCATGTCAATCAGGACATGCTTCGATCGCGAGCTTGCCAAGTCAAAAAATCGCCCGGATCCATCCAAAATCAGGATACCGGATACCCCTATATGCCTTCCAGATAAGCACCGATGGCTCAGAAGCAGGCGAAATCAGGAGACTCCGAACTTCTCAAAAAACCGTTTCTCCGATGCGCCATCTCCGATGAGCAGCAACTCCTCTCCCGCTGCCAGGGGTCGAAGTGGCTGCACATCCATTTGCTTTCCGTCCGGTCCGATAACAGCGATCACGTTGCATCCGGTCGAAGCACGCAAAGCGAGCTCAACAAGGTTTCTTCCCACAACGGACTCCGCAACAGGTGCCCGGAACACACTCAAGCCCTCGGCGATCAGGAGCGTATCGCTCTTTTGCAGGTAGTTGAAGATGAGGTTCGACCCCATCGAGGAATAGGACAATACAATATCGGCTCCCGCCCGATGGAGCCGCTGAATGTTCTCCGGATAAGTGGCCCGACTGATAATCTGGATATCCGGCCGGAGCTTGCGGCAAAAGATCGTCAGGTAGATGTCCATGTCGTCGTTGTGGGACGTGATCACAACTGACTCAGCCTCTATGATCCCGGCACGCTGGAGCACTTCAAAATGGGCGGCGTCTCCCTGCACTCCTTTCTCGCCAAGCACATCCAACACTTCCTTTTCCAACTCGATGATCCGGTAATCGACTCCTTGCTTGCGCAGCGCCTCTGCCACAGCCAAGCCCACCCGGCCGCCTCCGATCACAATCACCCTCGCCCCCTCAAATGCCGGATTGCGGTAGGCTTCATCAAAACGCTCAAGCTGCTCGGCGGTTCCCGCCACAATCATCACCGAATTGAACTCGATTTTTGTGGCTGGACCAGCCAGGCGGAAACCTCCCCGTTCCCATACCCCGATCACGTTGACACCAAGCCTATTGCGAAGCTCCAACTCCGCAACCGTATGATCGACCAGATCGGTTCCACGCGCCGCGGCTTCGGCAATCAACAAACGATCGAAACGGCCGATCACGTGGGCGGA
The DNA here is from genome assembly GCA_033813415.1 of Opitutales bacterium. Lineage (GTDB taxonomy): Bacteria > Verrucomicrobiota > Verrucomicrobiia > Opitutales > JAFGAQ01 > JAFGAQ01. The sequence continues at coordinate 2,100 of JAPXRV010000191.1, forward strand.
TGCACCTCCACCCACCACACGCCGGGCAAGGGCTTCACCCATCATCTCGCCCAACTGAAAAGCCACCGTTCCCCCTGCCAACCGGATCACATCCGCAGCCGCCTTTCCGGATGCAGTGCATACAATCGGGACAGATTTCGACATATCCCGGATCGAAAACGCGGTATTGGCATTCCACACGTCATCACCGGTCACGGTCACAAGAGCGGCCCGATCCAAGCCAGCGCGTTCGTAGGTGTCCATTCTCGCGGGATCTCCGATCATCACGCGGATTCCTTCGTCCAATAGCGGAACACCCTCCTCTTCGTCCTTGCAAATCACCACATAAGGCTTGCGGTAGCGCTCCAGTTTCTCCACGAGCGCACGCGTGATCGCATTGAAGCTTGTGATGATCACATGCCCGGTCACATCCTCATCCACGCTACTTGGAAGACGCCCACGCGACTGCCGCTCCATCCATGGAGCATAGAAAAACTCAATGAGCGTGAATGGCATCAGGATCAACAGAAACACCACCCCCGAAAGCATCACCACGATCGAGTATATCCGCCCCAGATCGGACTCGAACGTGATGTCCCCAAAACCCAAAGTGGACATCACCGTGAAGGTCCAATACACCCCCGTGATCCAACTGTGGTGCTGTCCCTCGCGCTCCATCAGCAAATGAAAACTCACCGAATAAGCGGCGATCAAGAGCACAAGCGTCAGGATGAGCTTGATCAAGAGACGGGTGTTGCGCCGGGTGGATCGCTTTCCCATGTAGGCGGCTACACCTGATACCAGCGTCTTCACGGCTGCCCGAATCGATTATTCCGATACAATTCCGGATCAGCGCTCAATGACCCGCCCCGCACGGAAGAACTGCTTGGTTTTGACCCGTCCCGACTCATAGAAAATGACGACCTCGCCTTCCAGTTTTCCATTCTCGAAGGTCCCTGTCATCCGAACCGAACCGACTTCGTAGTATTGAACAATCGGGCCATGCCGCACACCGTTCACGAAGACCACTTCGGTTTCGATCTTTCCGGACTCATAGAATACGCGCTGCATCCCCTCCGGAACACCGTTCACAAACTGCATCTCCGAACGCAACGCACCGGATTGGAAGTAGAGCTTGGTAATCCCCTCCTTGATACCATTCTTAAAAGTCGACTCCCCTTTGACCGTACCATCTTGGAAGAAGTTGCGGCTCACCCCGTTCTCCAATCCGTTCACCAGATTGCTCTCCCGCTCGATGATCCCTGAGGCATAGTATTCGCGGCAAACACCATTGAGATTGCCACCGCTCACCGTGAACTCCCGTTTGATCCGGCCGGATGGATAATACTCCCGGAACACACCATCCGGCAGACGCCCCGACCTCAGACGAAACGTCCCCTCCTTCACCCAGCCTCCCGACCCAACCAACTGGTTGTTCACTGAAAACTCAAATAAACCGGGGCTCCTCAGAGGATCCATTTCCCGCATGGTCATCACCCGGAGTTCGTAGATCACCTTTCCCCTCTCGTCCTCCACCTTTTGGACCCGGTCCTTGGACAGCGT
>JAPXRV010000192.1:0-3574 GCA_033813415.1 Opitutales bacterium
TGGCTGGTGCCGGATCCGGGAAAACCCGGACGCTGACTTATCGGGTGGCCTGGTTGTTGAGTCAGGGGGTGAAACCATCCGACATCCTCTTGCTGACGTTCACAAACAAGGCGGCCCGCGAAATGCTCGGGCGGGTGGAGGAACTGACGGGTGTGCCCGCAAGGTATTTTTGGGGCGGGACCTTTCACCACATCGGGCAGCGTTTCATCCGGCTTTTCGGAACGTCTGTAGGGATTGGAAAGAACTTCAATATCATCGACGCGGATGATGCGGAGAGCCTGCTCGGGCAGGTCATACAGGACACGGATCGCGAATTTCTCAAGCATAAGGACAACCCGAAGACGCGGGTGGTGATGAGCATCGTGAGTTATGCCCGCAACACCTGTCGACCGGTTGGAGAGGTGATCTCGGATAAATACGATTACTTCGAGGAGGTGAGCGGGCAGATTCAGCAATTTGCGAAGTTGTATCAGGCGAAGAAGCTGGAACAGCAGGTGGCCGACTACGACGACTTGCTGGAATACTGGCTTAAGATTCTGGAGAGCGACGAACAGGCGGCCTACTACGCGAGCCAGCGTTTCACGCAAATTCTGGTGGATGAGTATCAGGACACGAATATGCTGCAGTCGCGGATTATTGACCGGATCGGCACGCATCACCGGATCATGGCGGTGGGGGACGATGCCCAGTGTATTTACACTTGGCGGGGGGCGGATTTTGACAACATCATGACGTTTCCGGACCGGCATCCCGGCACCCGGATTTTCAAGATTGAGACCAATTACCGGAGCACGCCTGAGATCCTCCGTTTCGCGAATCGAGTGTTGGATTGCCAGCCGGATGGAATCGGATTCCGGAAAGAGCTCAAGGCCTTTCGTGCGGCCAACATTCATCCCTATTTTATTCAGGCAATTGATACCCGGCAGCAGGCTCAGTTTGTCGCCCAGCGAATCGACTATCTGGTGGAAAACCGGGGGATGAGTTACCGGGACATTGCTGTCTTGTACCGCGCGCACTATCAGGCGATGGACTTGCAGGTGGAGTTGTCGAAGCGACGTGTGCCCTATCAGATCACCAGCGGGGTGCGCTTTTTTGAACAGGCCCACATCCGCGATCTTGTTGCGCAGGTGCGCTTTGCGGTCAATCCGGAGGATTCCACTGCCTTTCAGCGTTTCACTTGCCTGCTCCCGAAGATGGGTCCGAAGACGGCTCTCAAGATTCTCGAGTTGGCAAAAGACCTCTCCCACAAGCAGAAGAAGAGCGTCCTTGATGTTCTGAATCAGGATGCGATCCTAAAGAAGGTTCCGGAGCTTGGTCGGGAAGAATGGCCGTCGTTGGTGCAAACTTTGCGTGACATCGCTTCAAATGCCGCGTCTGAGCCGAAAAGACCGGAAGCAGCGGTGAAGATTGCTGTGGAGGGATGGTATGGGGATTATATCCGCGAGGCATACGAGAACTGGATGCAGCGCAAAGATGATTTGGAGAGCCTGATCGGATTTGCGGCCCGGTTTGATTCCATGGCGGAAATGCTGGCGCAACTGGTATTACTTAATTCGGAGACATCGGATCGCAGTATTGAGCGGAGCGAGGATTGTGTGCGTTTGACTACGGTGCATCAGGCGAAAGGGTTGGAGTTTCCGGCGGTTTTTGTGATCGGGCTTGCGGATGGGCAGTTCCCGATCAAGCGCGCGGTGGAGGAGGGCAATGTCGAAGAGGAACGTCGCTTGTTCTATGTGGCGGTCACCCGTGCAATGGATGAGCTTTACATGGTTTTCCCGATAATTTCAGTGCAGGCTGGACCCATGACCCGATCGGAGCCGAGTCGCTTCATCCGGGAGGTTCCGCCATCCTGCTTTGAGACGGTTGCGATGCATCAGCACCGGTATTGAGGATGCGTTCTCCGGGAACTTGCGTATTGCGTGGAATCGGAATAATCAGTGATAGGAAATGACGATGAAACGATGGATCGGATATGTTGCCTGCCTGATGCTGGCGAGTGGGTTTGCCTGTTTCGCGAATGAACCTTTGCCAGAGCGCATCGCTCATATCAAAAAGGTCAGGATCCGGAGCATCGAGGGTCATCGTTTTGTGCGGCTTTCAGAATACTTTACGGGTAAGGAGAATACCGGAAACCGCATGATCGTGCGTTCTCAGCCGGAGGAACGCACCGGCATGTATTTTATCCTTAGGCTGGATCGGCCGGTTTGCGACATTCAGGATGCTTCCACGGTGAGGATGAGCATGCTGTTGCCGTTGTTGGCTGAGCCCATTGTCTATGAGATGCCCTTTGCCAGCGAAAAAAAGCGAACACGGACCGTGATGGTTGGCATAACCGGAAGTGATTGGAAGATGGGTGGCATCATTCCGGTGGGATGGCATGTCGGAATTGAGGATGATGATGGGAACATACTCGCTGAGCATTCGAGCTTCCTCTGGCGAATGCCGGAAGAGGACACAACTTTCGATGCCGGAAGGTGAAGAAGAATTGTTCCTGAGTTCACGCAGTTCTTCCGGCTTCTCTGCCCGATAGAACTCTGGGCAAAGAAGCCGGATGAGGAAACATCCAGGTTGGGATGAACTGATAAGGTCAATCAGGCCAAATGGGTGACGCCCATGAGGAAGCGGTCCACTTCGCGTGCGGCCCCGCGTCCCTCATTGATGGCCCACACCACAAGGCTCTGTCCACGCCGGCAGTCACCTGCGGCGAAGATCCCCTCAACATTGGTTTTGAAAGCGCCGTGTTGAGCGAGAATGTTTGAACGCGGGTCGGTGGTAACGCCGAGTTCCTTCAGGATCCCCTGTTCGGGTCCAAGGAAACCCATGGCGAGGGTGGCAAGCTGTGCGGGGAGCACACGGCGGCTGTCCGGCTTCGGGATCGGTGCCATCCGGCCTGAAGCGTCCTTGCCCCATTCGATATCCACGATTTCCACACCGGTGAGGTTTCCGTTTTCATCGCCGATGAAGCGCTCGGACATCACCAGGTAGTGGCGCGGATCCGCACCCTGGAGTGCCGCCGCCTCCTCTTGTCCGTAGTCCATCTTGTAAACCTTGGGCCATTCGGGCCATGGATTATCGGGTGTCCGTTGAAGTGGCGGGCGTGGCATGATTTCGAGTTGCACCACACTGAGTGCCCCGTGGCGGATCGATGTGCCCACGCAGTCGGTTCCGGTGTCTCCACCCCCGATGACCACCACATTTTTGCCTTTTGCGTTGATCCCGGGAAGCGAACCGTCCATCTGCGAATCGAGCAGGTGCCGGGTGTTACCCGAAAGAAACTCCATCGCGAAGTGAACCCCCTTGAGCTCGCGCCCCGGTATGGGGAGATCGCGTGGAACCGTCGCTCCGGTGCAGAACACGATCGCATCGTATTCCTGACGGATCTGATCAGCAGAAATATCCTTGCCGACTTCGCAGGAGGTCACGAAGCGCACGCCTTCCTCTTCCATGAGATGAATCCGGCGCAAGACGACATCCGTCTTGTCCAGCTTCATGTTGGGGATGCCATACATGAGCAGTCCGCCCGGGCGGTCGGCGCGCTCGTAGACCGTAACAAGGTGTCCAGCCTGGTTGAGCT
>JAPXRV010000193.1:0-3564 GCA_033813415.1 Opitutales bacterium
GGGGATGAGCAGACCCCAGGCACAGGTCATGTGCAGGAGTAGCATCCAGATTGGGAGGATCAACCGCATGAGGGAGGAATGGATTCAAACTAACCGATCCGCCCCTCATCGGGCAAGCCTCGAATCGGAAAAGGGAAAATCACGGGGGCAAAACAAAGGTGAGGGTGACGCGGTGGAGAATAATCAGGGATGAGTTTAATGGCGGAATGAAGACGGAACACTTACGCGTTCCGCTACGGGGAATATGGAAACCGGGCAATCTTCCTTTGGGTCTTGGGGTCTCTGCGTGAGAACATCTTCTTATTCAATCCAACAACGCCGGTTCGGAACGCTCACGTGTTCCGCTGCGGGGAGGATGACTCAATTCAATCTTCCTTGGCTTTTCCGCGTGGGACAAGAAAGCGACGGGCTTGCCATGAGAGAAGAGGACGGCTGAAGCCGCCCCCTCCGAGGCAACGGACCATCCCAATAGTAGCGGAAGCATTCCTGCTCGCGACCTTAGTTCCAAATCGAAGTCCCACGAATAATGGCGAGCAAGGATGCTCCCCCTACTATCAAGAAGAGGACGGTCTTGACCAGGAGCTTGGTCGAATGCCTGAAGCCGCCGCCGGAGCAACGGCCCTTTTCGTGGTTTTCGGGTATTTCGTGGTTGAGTATCTTTCTTCAATGCCAGACCGGGATCCAGATCCGAAACTCCAGTCGGGAAGCTTACGTGTTCCGCTACGGGGAGATGCTTCAAGTCAATCTTCCCTTTCGTGGGTTTGGTGAGGTTCGTGGTTAAAAATCTTCATTTCCATCTTATCTTGGCGGTCATTGCGGCTTGAGTGAGGACGCTGCTTGCGCTCAAGACGCCAAGAAAAGCCCATTCTCCTTTCTTCGTGCTCTTCGGCTCTCCGTGGTTAGAAACTATTCAGTCCCAATTCCTTGGCGGCTTTGCGGCTTTGCGTGAGACAAATCTTCTTCAATCCTGTAGATCCTGTCCAAAAATAGAAGAGGAACAGACTGGATGAACATGATTAACAGGATGATTTTTAACATCGCTCGCGGTGCTCACTGGATGGGCTTGATCATGCGCTTCGTCGAATGGGCTTCGCCCACCACGATGGCTTCGGCCTAAACGCAATTAAGAGCCTGCTTAGATGTTCACAGCCGACGATTCAGGCGGAATCAGATTCCGGAATTTCAGGAATCCATCGGGACCACCGGCTCCACCATGCTGGCCACCAGATCTTCATCTGAGCTGAAGCGCATGGATAGAATCCTGGATACACCCTTCTCTTCCATCGTGACCCCAAACAACGAATCCGCGGCCGCCATTGTTCGCTTGTTGTGGCTGATGATAAGGAACTGGGAGAATCGGGTGAAGTCCTTGAGCATATCGATGAAACGCCCGATATTCGCGTCGTCCAAAGGGGCATCCAATTCATCCAACACACAAAATGGACTCGGCTTGACCATGTAGATGGCAAACAACAAGGCCACGGCGGTCATGGTTTTTTGCCCACCGCTGAGCAAAGACAGGCTGCGCAGCCGTGTTCCCGGTGGACGCGCAATGATGTCGATGCCGCAATCCAACAAATCCTCCCCTTCGACGAGCTGGAGGTCGGCCTCCCCACCCCCGGTTAAGCGGTGGTAGGTTTCTTTGAAATTGGTGCAGATCTTAGTAAAAGTGTCCTTAAACAAGGACTCCGAAGTCTGATTGATCTCATCGATGGCCCGAACCAAAGTATTCTTGGACTGCCAAAGGTCATCACTCTGCTGCTTGAGGAATTCGTAGCGTTGCCTTAGGTCGCCATACTCATCAATCGCGACCAGGTTCACAGGACCCATCGCAGCCAAACGTCCACGCAGAGACTGGACCTCCTCCTGAATCTCCTTCCAGTCGGGTTCAGGCACCCCCTTTAGATCCTCATCATCCGGTTCGCGAACCTTGGCATCGCGAAGCGCCAGTTCATCCAAATCGGTCTCCTCATCCATCTCCCCGATGTCCACGTTCGCCAAAATACGCTGTCCGGCATTCCAAATCTCTTTCCGCCAGTCACAGGCACCGATGTCCACCTGATACTCGTCCGCCATTTTTTCCTGAATGGACTTTGCGTAAATATCCTTCTGGGAGAGTGCCAACTGCATTTCCTGCAAACGCGAGGTTGCATCCCTCTCGCTGTCGATGAGGCGTCTTCCTTCATCTTCGACAGCGGCAATACGGGCCTCCACCTCGCGAAACGACCCATCAGCAGCATCCAGAGACTCTTGAAGCGCAGCCTCCTGACCGTTAAGTCGATCCGACTCTTCCTGATCCCGGGCGTTCTCCCGGGACAGGATCAGGATCGATTCCCGCGACTCCCGCTGCTCGGTCTCATAGGCCACCCGACGTTTCTCCATTTCCTGAATGCGTCTGGCATTCTCCGCGATGGTCTGTTCAAGCGCATGTAGGCTCTGCTTCTCCTCCGAGAGCCGCACCCTCTGATCCGAAAAAAGGTGAAAAAGCTCCTCTCTCCTCACGCGCATCTCAGCCAACTCCGACTCCGATGCCACAATCTGCTCACGGAGCCCGTTGATCCTCGCCTCGGCGCGCTCCAAATCGGAACGTGACGCACTGAGCGACTTCAATGCCTGATCCTTTTCGTTATCCAGTCCAGAAAGCATCCTGGCATAATTCTGACGGCGCTCATCCGCTGCCTTACATGCCCGCTCGTTTGCGGCAATCTCGGTCTTGAGATTGGACAACTCCCGTTCCACCAGCGCATGGATATCCCGCTGCTCCTCAAGTTCCGCTTTGGCCGCATCCATCCTCGCGAGCGCAGTCTCCAAATCCTCCGCGCGCGACTTCAACACCGATTCCACCCGGGATTTCTCCCCGGCGATCCTCCGGATCTCCTGTTGCCGCTTCAAAATCCCCGATCCCGTTTTTCCGGCACTTCCGGCGTGCAACACCCCTTTTCGCGTGAGCACTTCCCCTCTTCCGGTAACGATCATCTCAAAAGAAAACCCGGGGTCTCCGCGCACAAAACCGATCGCATCCCGAATCGATTCGCAGAAATAAACGTCCTGAAGCAAGAATTCCAGCAAGCCCGAAACCTGTGAGTCACCCGAGCGAATAAGGGATTTGGCCGGCGTCAGAACATCGGGTACCTTGGTCGTGTCGGCCTTCTCAAATCCCAAATCGGGAACCACCAAACATGCCCTGCCAAAATCACGCTCTTCAAGTGCATCCGCCACCTCGGCGACCCGGTCCAACCTGCGGTAGACAACGGCCTCCGCCAGTGGCCCCAAAACCACCTCACAGAACTTCTGGTGCGATGCGTCCACCTGAAGCCCCTGCGCCAGAACACTCAGATCAACCGTATCAACGATCGGAGCCAATTTACCTCCGAGCATGGCTTTTGCGCCCTCTCCAAATCCTTCGAGCCGTTTCTGAAGGCCATCCAGGATGCCATACTCAGCTGCAAGTTGGGTGTATTGTTTCTCGAGATCTCCAAAGGACGCCCGGGCTTGGGTCAACTCTCCTTCAAGCAAAGCCAACCGATTCCTCAATGCGGCCAGGGCGGCCGCCGTCTGTTCGCG
>JAPXRV010000194.1:0-1657 GCA_033813415.1 Opitutales bacterium
GGTTTGGCCATTCAACAGCGTTGGCAAAGTAATGCCCCTTTCCTACAAACAATGCGAAGGGACACTACCGGAAGCCATTGTAAAGCATTGGCATCACATCTCGAGGTAAGCCACTTTCTGTACAGGATATCGCTCCCTAGGATACCCGGCCGCCCGGGATAAGCGGAAGCGGATCGATGGTTATGCACGATCGGATCCGGTTTTCTCTTTCCGGGTTGATGCGGCTCGACTCTGTGCAAATAGGATCAAAAACAAACAATCCGGTAACACAGCGGTAACACAGCATAACTAAGCTCGGGACATCCAAACAAAAAAGGAGTGTCCCTATGAAAAAGAATAACTTCGTTGCTGAAACTGTGGTCATCGCGATCGCAATCCTGATTGTGAACTCCGGATTCATGGCGCTTTCCTCCGGGAGCCGGACCGGACACACCCAACAGCCGGATTCCCGCGTCACCGACACGTCTGGCACGGGCATTGAGAACGCGCAGGATTTCGACGTCATGCTCTGGGACGACTGCAACGAAACCGTGTCCAAAATCATCCGCACGATCTATGTTAGGACCAACACCCTCCAACGCGCACAACGCAGATCGATCCGATAGAGCAGCCCTGTACCGGCTCAGAACCGGCTGTTCTCCATCGAGCATTTCCAATCGCCATGAAAACACGTTGTATTCTCTTCACCTCAGCAATTCTGTGCCTGTCAGCTATTCCAGCAGCCGCACAACTCACTCCCACCATCAGCACAGGGGGCGAATTCCTGCAATCCAGCAAGACCGGGTTCGATGCGTCAAAGGATAGGTTCACCCTGCGGAAAGCCTCTGCCGAAATCGCTTACAATCAACCTTACGGCATTGCCTCATCTGCCACCATCGGATGCAGCGTCGGACGGCTCGACTACGATTTCGACAAAAACGCCTTCAACAACCTGTTGTGGGAGAAGATCAACGAGTTCAACGCCATGATGATGGTAAGCCAGAACATAAACGCATCCTGGAATGCAGTCGGACTCGGATTCATCCGCAGTGCATACGACACCGAATGCCGTTTTGAGGACAGTATCACATGGGGCACCGGACTCGGGTTCCAACACAACGTGTCCGACACACTGTCTCTCGTCTACGGATTGGCTTATCTGACCCGTCTTGAAAGAGATGGTCTGATTCTCCCTGTATTCGGCATCGAATGGCAAATAACCGATCGCCTGAAAATGAATGGACTCATGGGGTTCGATTTGGAATACGATCTCTGGGGCGATGCAAGCGGGTTCCTCAATGCTGGATTCGACTGCGAATTGACCGACTTCCGCGTCAAACGCCACCCGCTGACCGGCCGCAAATCCGCAGTCGAACCCAACGTGGGCGCATTCTACGTATCCTACTCCCACAAGCTCACCGATCAGGCATCGTTTTTTGTAAAGGTCAGCACATACGGCGAACAGAAATACAAGACCTACTCAGATGACCGGAAAATCGCCACTTTGGAGGCGGATTCCTTCGTGCTCTACGGAGCGGGTTTCAACCTCGTTTTCTAGATACTCCAAACCACCTTTTTCCCATACATGAACAGCACCCATACCATCTCCATGATCAGCGCACTACTCATCGGATTGTCACCGGAAATCCTCTCAGCAAATGACGAACTGTGGCAAAAA
>JAPXRV010000194.1:1667-3485 GCA_033813415.1 Opitutales bacterium
CGCTCCCACGATGGTACCTGGAAGGATTGAACTCAAGGAAACCGTCACGGACGAAAATGGGAAGATCCATCAGGACTCATCCACCACACTCGACGTGTTCTCTAACGAACCGGGCATCGGCGTGCACCTCGTTCGGTTTCTCGAAAACGGCAAGGACGCCACCGAGGATTCCCGTGAGATGATCGAGGGGGTTGCCAGCTCCGAACTGCGCTCATTGAAGCAGGAAATTCCCTTCATTGCGAACGATCCCACCGCACTTATCTCCAGCGTTCACCCGGCCCGGCTCAACGTGAGGGGATCCGAATGCATCGGATACCGCTTCGAGATCGATGACTCGAATCTCGCCGAAGCCGCAGAACAACCTTTCCACCTGAAAGGAGTCATTTGGATCGACCCCGCAACCGCGGTTCCCCTGCAGATCGACACGGAAATGGTGGATCTTCCGAAAAAAGATGGCGATGCCGAGATCCTGAGTTTCACGAGAACCGTTACCTTCTCAACGGAAAATGGTTCATGGATCAAAGACTCCGAGTCACTCGACGTTGAGCTCAAAGCAAAAATGCTATTCGGCCGGAAAAACTTCAAAGTCCGCAACCGCTCTTCCTTCCACAAGCATTGGAATCTGAACGCTGGATACACCACATCCGGAACAGGGGAAAATCCGCCAGCGGACAAGATCCCGCACACAGAAAGCCAAACCGGATGATTCCGGCTGCGGGGAGTTCCACGTTTTGGTTCGACGTGATCTGCCCCGGTTGATACTTCTTTCATTCTTTCACAGTCATTCCGATCCACCATGTTTTACTTCCCGAAACTCAATAAAGGCATCCTCTTGGGATTATTCGCAGGACTGATGCTGAATCAGCCCGGCTATTGTGAAACAACCTCCTTCGCGAAGGACCAGATCGCGGCACACTTTTCGCAGGTGTTCGGAGAGCCCGGGAAAGATGGAAGCGCTCCAGCTTCGCCCTTGATCCCCGAATCCGGAATCGGGGACAGCATCTGGGATGTCGAATCCAGCCTTTCCGTGAGCGGAACATGGATCGCCCCAACCGAGGTGAAATACCATCCGGAAAGCGACATCCAAACCTCTTTCGGACACCTGACCTATGGCCTGTCCATTCCATTGAGTCCCGGAAAAACCCTCGGGATCGTCACAACCGCAAGTCAATTCCACATTTCCGAGAGCGGTCCGGTGGAGGGGCATGTGTTTCCGTTCTCCGAAATCTGGCAATGGGACGCCGGGATCGTCTACACCCACAACATCAACCCGCGGCTCGATATTTTCGGAGGAATCTCCGGGATCATGTCCGGGGGAAACAGCCACACCATCAAGGAAGGTATCAACGGACTGGGATACATCGGAGGGGTCTTCAGGATCACCCCGAACCTCAGTGCCGCAGCGGGGATTGCGATGGCACCCGATCATACCGCTGGTCAACGCTCGGTTCCACTGGTCATGCTGGATTGGCGCATCAATGACAGCTGCAGATTGTCCGTCCGAAACGGTGTGTATTTCGAATACGCCCACAATGGAGATTGGAAAAATGTGGTCGGAGCAGGCGTCGACGCGTATGCTTGGTTGGTTGATCTCAAAGGCGACTCATTCCCTCAAAACGGAAACAATGAGTATGCGCTCGAGGTCGTGAATGCATCAGGAGGTATTTTCTATCGCCACACCTTCGATAGTAAGTTGGAAGCGACAGCGAAAGTCATTCTATCCAACTGGAACCAGGTGGGCATCTATAGGGATGACGATGAGATCCGCATCGATGAATTCAAAACATCGGTCGGGTTCAGCCTCTCGCTGGGTTACCG
>JAPXRV010000195.1:0-3415 GCA_033813415.1 Opitutales bacterium
AAGGAATCGGCCAGACGCGCGCGTGTTTCAACATCACCATGCGCTGTGTCGTAATCTTCCCGCGGGGAAGGAACAATCGGTGCGTCTTCCGTTCGAGCGGAAGGGGATTCAACCCGGTGAATCTGGGGCCGGCTTCCCCTGATGCCATGATAGATTGCCGTAGTGGCAATCACGATCGCAATTAGAATCAGTGCTGGCGCGATTTTCTTCATCGGACGTTTCCCGCTGAATTTTAATGATGCGTTACCTCGATTATGTTGCTAAATTGTGTCCATCCGGAAAGTCCGGTTTTTAAAGAAGACTGTTGCTGATTCCGGGTGAAACAGCCATCAGCCTTGACCCGATGAGGCCAAACTCAGTTCATTGAGTTGCTCTTTGTCAAATCAAGACGCACTACCCCCTTGGAAGGGTGATTGCTGCCCGCCAGGTGATCGTATCAGGCTTGAGCCAGCCTGATTCTGGCCATCACCAACAAATTGTAGGAGACGATGCTGCTCCATACATACTGTTTGAAGCCTCCCCATCCCGACCACTTGCAGCGATCCAGACCAAAGGCCCGCTTCAGTGTGGAGATCCCTGCTTCGATACCGGCGCGGAAGTTGCGCAGCATCTTATACACCCAGGCGCTCTTGGCCATATCGATTACGGAGAGCCCTCGCTTCTTGGCAAAGACGGCATCCTTGATTTCAAGCCCTTTGGCAAAGGCAAGGTTATTCTTGGAAGCAAAACCTCCATCAGCGCTCACCTGACGCGGAGCTCTTCCGAACTGCTCCTTGTGCCGTTCGAGCAGATCCTGGTAACGATCGGTGTCGGCAGGGTTGCCCCGTTCGATCAGACAGTCCAGAATCAGATTGGAGGCGCCTCCGGTCAGAAAGACCTTGTGCCCGAACTGGGTATCCCGACGCCCCTTGACAATGATGTCGGTATGATCCTCGAAAAAAGAAACGATCTTCTCCGATGCGGGAACCTTATCTCCCTTGATGACACGCCGCACCGTCTGATCGATGACCTTTCTGAAAATGCCGACAGCCCTCTCGAGATTACGCGCGAGACCAAGGGCAGCAAGAGAATCTCTCAGATCCTCTCCTTCAAATGACTGGAGCGCCGGGATCGCGGCTTCGGCATAGACGACGACCCGCTGTGCATACGAAAGCAGCTCCCGATAGGCGACCAGCCGAACCTTATCTTTTCGGGTGTTGAGGATGACCATCAACCGCTTCTTGGCCGCCCTCGCATGGTCGGAAAAAGGATAGACAGGTTGTGGAGAAAGCTGCTTGCCGGCAGACAGCCAGCGGGTAATCACCCGGATGCCGTCACAGAGCAGCGTCGAATCCGTCGGATGATGAATGTCAGTTTCGATGGCGGTTGAGTCGATCCGGATCTTCCGGCCGGTTTCGATCTTCTCATCCTGGGCGTAGTCAATGATCCGGCTGTGGATCGCCTCCCAGGTCTCTTCCGACAGGGATTTGATGTTCTCCTGGAGAATCGATTTACAGGGATATTGACCCATCTCCAAACGGGAGAAGGTGCGAAAGGCCGATGAATCTTCCAGATGGAAGGCCAGCTCCTCATAGCTGAGTTGGCGGTATTGCTTCAGGATGCAGCAGCGTAGCACCTGCTCGGCGGTCAGCCCTTCACGCCCGGTGTCGTGGCGCTTGGCTTTGACCAGGTCCTGATAGACAAGATCGAGAACACCGGAATTGGCATCGATGATCTTGGAGATCTCTTCGAGCTCCCGGGCAATCGGGTTGCTCGAAACGGCGGTAAAAAGGTTTGTTTGGCGGTTCAGTTTTCGGCGCATTTTGGGTCCTCGATTCGGTGTGTACTCAATGATATCAAACTCTTGTGAAAGAACCATAGCAGATTACACCGAATTTTCCAAGCCCAAAATCGCTCTTTTGTGATATTTTTTAAACAGTTATCGTTTCCGGATGGAAACTATTTAGAAACTTCGAACCACCCCCCGGAATTGTACAAACCCGCGTGCGAATGGCCACCGGCAAGGAAGTTCTGGTTCTGGATGCTATACCCAATCCGGAGCTGCGGCCCTATGTTTTCGACGGACGTCCCTACCAGCGGTTGAGTTCCACAACGTCCATCATGCCCCAAACGACATACCAGGGACTACTGGCGGGGCGTTCTCACAGCCTGTTTCGGTGGGAGAATCAATCGGCTGGGTCCTACAATCTTTCAGATTTGGAACCCGAGGAGATTCTTCGCACGGCGCGACTCGGTATCGCGGCGGGCCGCCTGCCGGAATTCACAGGCAGCGACATTCCCGACATTCTTAGCCGTTTGGATTTGTTTAGAGATGGAAAACTGAACAATGCGGCTGTCATGCTGTTCGGGACTCGTTTTATGCCCGACTATCCTCAGTGTCAACTGCGCATGGCCCGGTTCCGTGGTGTGGACAAGTCGGAGTTCCTCGACCAGCGGCAGATCGAGGGACATGCATTTGCATTGCTCGAAGAGGCGATGCTCTTCCTACGGCGACATTTGCCTGTGGCAGGTCGTGTCGTTCCCGGCCTGTTTGAGAGGGAGGATGAGCCACTGTTTCCATTGGAAGCCCTGCGTGAGGCGCTGGTCAACGCCTTTTGCCATCGCGATTACACCATTGTAGGCGGCGCCGTGAGCTTGGCCATCTTTGATGACCGCTTGGAGGTTTGGAGCGACGGAACGCTTCCCTTTGGTCTCAAGCCCGAGGACCTTAAACGCGAGCATCCATCCCGACCGCGCAACCCGCTCATCGCCAAGGTTTTCTATATGCGCGGGATCATCGAACGATGGGGTAGGGGCACCCAAAAGATTGTGGAGTTGTGCGTGAAGGCCGGTCACCCTGAACCGGAATTTGGCGAAAAGGCAGGTTCCGTTTGGGTCAGGTTCCTGCCGAGCGGCTACATCGCGCCCCACCGGGTCGCACATGATCTAACGGAACGTCATCGAGAGATTTTGCAGATCATTGCCCACAACGGTACTTTACCTCTGAGGGAGATCACGGGACGGATGGCTCATCCGCCTGCATCCGCAACGGTGCGCGATGATCTTTATCATCTCAAGCGGCTGGAACTGATTGATTCACGTGGGCATGGGCGCGGTGCGGTTTGGTTCCTCCGAAAGGAGAATAGTGATGGAAATAAGCTGGAATAGGTGGAGGAATAAGCTGGACGCCTTCCGCTTATTTTCAGCTTAATCGTGAATGCCGCTTGTAAAATACGTGCGCGCTCGTATTTTACGAGCGGTTTTACACACCGTGCATCATGGACAACACACATGTGCATAGATGCTGTGTGTAGAATCGCTTGTAATCTCAATCTCCATTCCCATGAGGCAAGAGAAGTCTATGTGCCACTGGATGAGCGAAAACGGTAAGTTATGCGCCAGGCGCATAACTTATGAGCCGGCTCATAACAAGATC
>JAPXRV010000196.1:0-3415 GCA_033813415.1 Opitutales bacterium
GGCACATTCATCTTGGCCTTGGTGTTGATGGCCCATCCGTTGGCATCGAGGATCGGTCCGAGGTTGCGCTGGCGCAGTTTCATCCATGCGAGCAGCATGGACGGGCCGGATATGAGCAGCAGAATGCCAATGATTCCCAGTGGCAGCCACATCCCGAGTCCGAAGAGGGCAGAGAGAAATCCGCCCACCAGCGCGCTTACACCACCAATCGCGGTTCCGATCAAGGCGATAGTGCCGAGGTCGAGCTTCTTTGGGGCGGGCGCAGGTTGGTCAGACTTGATCTTATCCGCGGTGGCTACCTTACCAGCGACATCGCCGAGTTTTCCGGTGGCAGCAGCGTCAGCGTCCTGTGCCCGTTTTGCGATCTGTTCTTCGATCATACGCACCAATTTCTTGTAGGGCATGAGGAAGGCTTCGCGAATGCTGATCGGGTTGGAAACGATCTTGGTGATGGTGGCATCCCAGTCGTTGCCGTTGCGGTCATAGAAAACCCCATTTCGTCCAACAATCAGTCGATCGGAATCCCCGTCTGTGAACACGGCGGCGATGCTGCGTTTGGCTTCACCTGGGCGGGTGATGTCACAATAGGCGAGGAATGCGGCGGAAAGCCCGGCCAATGCGGCGTGTTTGCCTGCGTCGCCCACGTTTATGCAGAGGTGGCAGCTTCTGGCATCGAGGAAGAGTGTGCCTGCCTGGAACACGGCCCCTGATTTTCCGTAGAAGTCGGAGAAGTTGACAAAATTGGTCAGCAGCTCTTTCAGGTCCTTCTTGAAATGGACCATTTTCTCAATCGCGGTGATCTGGGAGTATTCTCCTTCAAGAGCTTGGTCCTTCTGAATGAGGGTTAAGAGCGCATTCTTGATTGCAGGGGATGTGAGTTGTTTGAGCCGATCGGATCCGAGATCCATGACTCCTGTGCATGCTGGCTTCGCCGCCAGCCACTTCGCATAGGCGTCTACCTTGTTTTGCAACTCAAGCCATTCGTCTCCAGTTAGTGTGCCTTTTCCATTTCCCAGAATCGGATGAACGGCATCGGATGCCAGTGCGGCGATCTCCGAAGCCCATGCAGGATTGATTCCGCCGGCAAGCGAGAGGGGCTTGTTGGCTTCCACCGCTGCCAGAGGGAAGTCCGCGATCTCAGCCAGATTGGATGATAGATTGTGCGTGGCAATGGCTTCGTAGTCTTTGGCATCGCGGTTGATGGCATCCTTTGTGCGTGGATCAAAGGCCAAAAGGCGGCAACGCGCAAAGTAGTCGTCAACCTTGGTTTTGGCTTTTGAGATCGCGGCGTGAGCCGCGCTCATCCTGGCTTCCGGCAGGACGGCGATGGATGTATCGCTGATGATGCGGTTGCTCCATTCTATGCAGGCCGTCGCGTCGGCATTGAAAGCATCCAATACCGCAGCGTTGATTCCCGTCTTCCCGCTCAGATCGGAGGTTCCACCGGTGGCCAATACAATATCCGCAACGGCCTTCGAGATATCGGGGTCGTCTGTGCTTTCCGGGATAATGACTCCGTCTCCGTTGAACCGGGTGTTGACGAATACCTTCACCTGATCCTGAAGGTCTTCGATGCTAATGTGTTCGGCATCCTCTTTTCCGAGACTTGAGAGAAGCCGTTTGGCTCCGGCAAGGATGTTCGTATCCTTGATTGATGAAAGCGCGACCTTGGTGTCCGGCTCAAGTAGCTCACCCAGATCATGGAAGACGGTTGAGCACCAGTCGACTGCCGCGATCACTTCGGGCGGGCGAATTCGGCCATCCTTATCCGCATCAAGAAGCGCTGCCGTTTTGGGATCGAATTCGATGCCGGATGTTGGCATTGCAAGCGCCATCCATAGTTTTAGATCGAGTTCTTTCAAGTGGGCCAGATCCTCTCCATTGCGGAGCATGACCTGATCCACGCCTCCAGAACGGAAAAACTTCCATTTATGTGTGGCTGTGTCTTGCATGATTATGGGCTGGGTTAATGAATTGTGTGATGAATCCCGTAAAGACGTAATCCTATAACGAAAGTTGTGGAATTTCCAGTTTGGCGTTTGAAAGATGTGTCAAAATAAGGATTGCTTCTATGAGAAATTGGCAGCTCTCAAGGTTTTGAGAGCAAAAAGGCAGAAAACCCAGCAAAGGAGACGCGAAAATGACGACAGGCAGCAATCAGGGATCGGGATGTGGAAAGTGGGTAATTGGATGTGGAGTAAGCGGGCTTTTACTGGTCGTCGTCCTGGGATTGGGTGCTTTTTTCGGGATGAAGTGGCTGGGTGTTTCGATGGAGAGCTTTAAAAGGATCGGGGAGCTGGACCGCCTTAACAGCCAGGTGACGAATCAGGCGGCCTATGTTCCTCCATCGGATCTGAGGCTCAACCAGAATCAGGTTGAGCGGTTTGTTGCAATTCAGCAGAAAATGAAAGCCTCTATGGAGTCGGAAGCTACAAACTTCAAGGCATCCATCGAGGAATTGGAATCGAAGTTTCAGGGGTCGAATGTTCAACTGAGTCCGCGTGAGGTCGTCCGGTATTGGAATGAGTTCTCTCAGATGCTGGTGAACGTGAAACGGGCGCAAGTGGAAGCGATCAACGCTCAGGGAATTTCTTTGGGAGAATACCGTTGGGTAACTTCTCAGGCGCTCGCGGCGATGGGAATGCCGAATGTCGTGCTGGATGTTACAAATCCGAAAAAGGCGATCGAAGCTGGCGAGGCTCAAGCGGAGGCAATTCCTTCCCATCCGGATAATGCGACACTATTCTCTCCCCATCAGGAATTGCTTTCTGAGACGCTCCTTGTGGCTTTGTTCGGGCTTTAGGGAAAATCGCGGTGATCCAATCGTATAAGCTCGACAGATCAGGAGTTGTTTGGGTTTCTTTTCTTTGTGATGTTACGGAAAAGGCAGCCTGATTGGTGGAGATGATGAGACTGAGGAGGTTAATGCACGAAACCGTGGGATCCGCACGTGCCTACTTGCGCCGGTGGAATCCTCCGGGAATAGACTCCAAGTCTCTGAAGATCAACTATGGATGTGGCCTGATGGCTCAACCGGGGTATGTAGGAGTTGATGTCCGATGGACTCCGGCTGTTGAGGTCATTGGAGATCTCTCTTGGTGCAGGAAAGTGTATGCGGGAAAAGTGGATGAGGTCTATTGCTCGCACGTGTTGGAGCACTACCGGTATCCCGGGAAAGAATGGCGATCCGGTCCGGATACGGTTTTGGGTGCATTGGCAGATATAATGGGAATGCTGAAGCCGGGTGGAATCGTGCGACTCGCGGTGCCTGATTCTGCAGCGATCGCCCGTTTGTATGTTGACTTGAATCATCCCTATTTCCCTGTTCTTTCGGGAAGAGTCAACGGGGAGCAAGACTACGAGCAGAACCGGCATTTGTGCATGTTCGACCGGTCGTTTTTGGAGAAGTGCCTTT
>JAPXRV010000197.1:0-3396 GCA_033813415.1 Opitutales bacterium
GTTCCAGTGTCCCGGAATGTTTTCATGGTTTGGGTCAAGCGCTCAGCGTCCCCGTTCAATTGATAGTAGAGAAAGCGTTCAAAATTGGATGCAACCTGGATGTCCATCGAGGGAGCGAGGCTTGGATCCACATTCCCAACGCGGTATTCACCCGTCTCAAAAAGCCGGAAGAGGATGTCATTCTGATTGGTGGCGATACGGAAATGGGGAATCGGGAGGCCCATCCGGGTGAGCATCCATCCGGCCAGAATGTTCCCGAAGTTGCCTGTCGGAACCACGACTTCAAGCGAGTCGCGGGCAGACGTCGGGATGCGGAACCATGCATGGATATAATACACGCACTGGGCGAGCACGCGGGCCAGGTTGATGGAGTTGATCGCCGACAGGTGATAATGATTCTTGAAGTCGAGATCTCCGAACAGATCCTTCACCCACCGTTGAGCATCATCAAACGATCCATCGATCGCGATCGGAAACACGCTGGTGGAGCCTGTGCAGGTCATTTGGCGTTCCTGCAGAGGGGCCACTTTCCCGTCGGGATAGAGAATGAAGATCCGAATCCCGGGGAGCCCCATCAAGCCGTGGATGGCCGCTGCACCCGTGTCACCGGAGGTTGCCCCGAGGACGGTGATAGGGACGCCGGTGCGCTCGATCTGGATGGCATAGAGCCTGCCGAGGAGCTGCAGTGCGAAATCCTTGAAGGCCAGTGTTGGGCCATGAAAGAGCTCACAGGCCCACAGGTTGGGCTTCAGTTGCCGAACCGGAGCGATGTCCGGATGGTCAAATGTGGCATACGCTCCATCCACGCATTTGCGGAGTAAGGCTTCCGGGATGTCATCGGCAAAAAGCTTCAGAAACGAATAGCAAAGATCCGGGTAGGACAGCGATTCCCACCCCTTTAGAAATGGAGTGATATCGGGGAGTTGCGCGGGAAGAAAAAGCCCGCCGTCGGATGCGAGTCCCTGAGCGACTGCATCGGAGAAACTCACTGTTCCACCACGACCTCTGGTGCTGATGTATTTCATGAAGCCAAAAACTGTAGAAGGCTGTGAGGGATGCATTCCCCACAGCCTGAAGAAAAACTGAAGGTTCGATCGTTCTTACTTGCCAAGGTCAAATGCATCATGCACGACCCGAACCGCCTGGTCGGCCTTGTCCGGTTCAATCGCAACCGAGATCTTGATCTCCGATGTGCCGATCAGGTTAACGTTGATCGAAGCGTCGGCCAAAGCCTTGAAAAGCTTGGCTGCGGCTCCGGGCTGGGAGCGCATGCCGACCCCAACGACCGAGATCTTGGCGATGTCCGTGGCAGTTACAAACTCCGGCTTGTTTTTCTCAACAAATGCCTTGCGCACGGCCAGTTCCGCCCGGTCTACGTCGTCACGGGAAACCGTGAAGGTGATGTTTGCGAGACCCTTGCGACCAATGTTCTGCACGATCATGTCGACGACTACATTGGCGTCGGACAGCGCCTGGAATACCTTTGCAGCCGTTCCTGGCTGGTCTGGCAATTCGCTGAGGGTGATTTTGGTCTGGTTTCGGTCGAGTGTGACGCCGGTGACCAGGAGACCTTCAAGCATGGAGACTTCTTCTTTCACGATAGTGCCGGGTTGTTGATTGAAACTGGAACGTACTTCAAACGGGATGTTGAATTTCTGGGCAAACTCCACTGAGCGGGACTGCATGACCTTGGAGCCACTGCTGGCGAGTTCGAGCATCTCCTCGTATGCGAGTTCTTGAAGCTTCCGGGCATTCGGGACGATGCGCGGATCTGCCGTGTAGACGCCATCGACGTCCGTAAAGATCTGGCATGCATCGGCTTTGAGTGCTCCGGCCAAGGCGATCGCAGTGAGGTCGGAGCCGCCGCGTCCAAGGGTGGTGATTTGTCCGGATTCGCTGAGCCCCTGGAAGCCGGCCACAATGATCACATTGCCCTTGGCGAGTTGCTCACGCAGGTCTCCGCCGCTGATGTCTTTGATGCGTGCGCGTGTGTGGCAGACATCCGTCGTTATCCCTGCCTGTGCTCCGGTGCGCGAAACTGCCGGGACCCCAAGCGCATGAAGCGCGATGGAGACCAAAGCAATGGTTTCCTGCTCGCCGACGGAGAGCAGCATGTCCATTTCCCGTTCATCCGGTTTGGCATGCAGCGCTTTGGCCCGTGCGATGAGCTCGTTGGTAACCCCCGATCGCGCCGATACGACCACGATCACGGAATGTCCCTGATCGCGTGTCGACTTGATGCGTTGAGCAACGTTTTTGATACACTGGACATCGGCTACGGATGTCCCACCGTATTTTTGGACAATGAGCGACATAGTGGCTATGGATCTGTGTGTCAGGAAAGGACGTGAGAGGGAACCGCCCGGTAGATCGGGATGACCCGGCGCTGGATTTCCGATGGACTTAACGATTCCAGTGCATCCAAAGATACGCTGTCTTCAACAGAAAAATCACGGATTCGTGTTCGTCTGAGATCGGTAAGGCATGCGCCGCATCCGAGTTTCTGTCCGAGATCATTCACGACTGATCGGACGTAGGTTCCCTTGCTGACCGAGAGTTCAAAGTCGATCTCGGGGAAACGGTTTTCAAGGAGCTTGAAAGATGCGATGTGCACCAACCGTTCCTCGCGTTCGATTTCCCGGCCCTTGCGGGCGTGTTTGTAAAGCGGCACTCCGGCCACCTTCTTGGCCGAGAACATCGGTGGTTTCTGGTATTGGTCTCCGAGGAAAGACCGCATCGATTCGAGAATCGTCGCTTCCTCGATGGGGTCGGGTTCGATATCACTCACGACCTCGCCATCAATGTCGTAGGAGTCGGTTACGAGACCAAGGCGCATGGTTCCCTCGTAGGACTTGTCCATGCTCATGAGAAACTGGGATGCCTTGGTTCCCTTACCCACGAGGATGATCATCAGACCGGTGGCATTTGGATCGAGGGTTCCCGCGTGACCCACCCGCTTCATCTTCAGGACGCGGCGGACGCGGTCGACCACATCATGGGAGGTGATACCGGCAGGTTTATCGATCAGCAGGATGCCATCGAATTCGAGTGTCTGAGAAGGATACATGCGTTACTATCGATGTGAAGCTATGCAGATACAGTTTTTTCCAAAAGACTGAGGAGCTTGGCCTTGAATTCCTGGAGCGTTGAGCGGCATTCGAAGCCGGCCGCACAAGCGTGCCCGCCACCGCCAAAGGCGGATGCCACCTGGTCCACCCGCACCGATGGACGTTTGGATCGAAGGCTTCCCTTATAGGAGCCATCGGCTTGTTCCTCGATGAGAACGGCGACTTTTACGGAGTCGATACTTCTCGGGAAGTCGACGAAGCCTTCCGCCTGCGAGCGGTCCGTTCCGGTCTCCCCAAACATGGAGTGCCGGATGAATCCGATGCAGAC
>JAPXRV010000198.1:0-3358 GCA_033813415.1 Opitutales bacterium
CGCCGGAGTAGCGGAGGGTCTGGATTGCGTCGATCCGTTCTTCGGGTCCGATCCATTCGCGGGCCTTCCGGATAATGGAGGTCGCTTTCGTCCGCGACGAGTCGTCGCTTGCTCCCGATGTTTGCCCGGGGGATTGGGATATTCCGATTCCGGCGAAAATGACCCCCATCAGGATTCGGAGCAAGAGCGCGTGTGTGTGGCGGGCAAACATGATCAGGGGAATCGGGAGGAAATCTGCCGGAGGCTGGTCGGCGCTATTCCCATTCGATGGTGCTGGGCGGTTTTGAGCTGATATCGAAGACCACGCGGTTGACTCCCTTCACTTCGTTGATGATACGACTGGATACCTTGCGAAGCAACTCGTAGGGCAGTTGGGCCCAGTCGGCAGTCATTGCATCCTGGCTTTCAACAGCCCGAAGGGCGATCACATAGTCGTAGGTGCGCTCGTCTCCCATTACGCCGACGGTGCGCACCGGAAGAAACACGCAGAAGGATTGCCAGACCTTGTAGTAGAGATCCGCTTGCCTCATTTCATGTTGGAAAATCGCATCGGCTTCCCGGAGAATACTGAGGTTCTCGGCGGTGATTTCTCCCATGACCCGGACGGCAAGTCCCGGGCCGGGGAAGGGCTGGCGCCAAAGCAGCTCGCGGGGTAATCCAAGCTCGGCTCCGAGTTGGCGGACTTCATCTTTGAAAAGCTGGCGCAAGGGTTCGAGCAATTTGAGTTTCATGCGTTCCGGTAGCCCTCCCACATTGTGGTGGGATTTGATCAGGGCAGCGGGATTGCCGCCGATGGACACGCTTTCGATCACGTCGGGATAGAGGGTGCCCTGTGCCAGGAAATCCACTCCGGATGTGTCTTGAATGGCCGCCTCGAAGACTTCGACGAAAAGCCGGCCGATGGTCTTTCTCTTGGTCTCCGGATCGGTGACTCCCGCCAGCGCACTAAGGAACATCTCCGAGGCATCCACGGTTTTCAGGTTCATGTGGAAGTTGTCGCGAAAGAGGCGTTCGACGGATTGACGTTCGTTTTTGCGGAGCAATCCGTTGTCGACAAACACGCATTCCAGTTGGTCTCCGATGGCCTGGTGGATGAGGGCCGCTGCAACCGAGGAGTCCACTCCGCCGCTAAGCCCCAGAATGACTTTTTTGGATCCGACCGTCTCACGTATCTCACGGATGCTGGATTGGGCGAAATCCGACATGACCCAGTCGCCTTTCATTCCACATATTCCGGATAGGAAATTGCGGATGATACGGGTACCGTTTTCGGTGTGAACGACTTCGGGGTGGAATTGCAATCCGAAGAATTGAAGGGCACTGTTTTCTACAGCGGCAAATGGGGCATTTTCGGTAATGGCAACCGGGTGAAATCCGGCCGGAAGTGCGATAATGCGGTCTCCGTGAGAGTTCCATACCCTGAAGGAGGAAGGTAGCCCTTCAAAGAGTGGACTGGTTCCGGACAAACTGAGGGTTCCATATCCGTATTCGCGCTCCGCACTTTTTTCGACCGCTCCCCCGAGCAGCCGTCCCATAACCTGAAGTCCGTAACAGATCCCAAGCACGGGTATTCCGAGACGGAAGACTTCCGGATCGGGCAGCGGCGCATCGGCTGCCAAGACGCTTGCGGGTCCGCCCGAAAGGATGATGCCTTTGACCCCATCCTGACGGAGAGTGGTCGCGGGAGTGTCAAACGGGTATATCTTGGAATACACCTGTGCCTCGCGCACCCTTCGCGCGATAACTTGTGTGTATTGGGACCCGAAATCGAGAACAGCCAGAATCTCACTCATGCGCGGCATTATGAAGAGACCCGAACCGCGCATGCAACGGGAAAACACTTCAAATTTCGCTCTCTTTGTGACGCGGGTCGGTGCACCCGAAACGGATAGGGTTTTGTGCGGCGTGGGACTCGTCCGAGGCGTGGGATCGGCGCAGTGTTCTTCCGTCAACTTGAAACCGATCCGAAGCCTTGGGGTTCGGGATTTACCCGTGCCCGCCAAGGCGGTGAATGGTCTCAATACAGAAGCGTGAGTTGTGGTAGAAGCTCTTCCATGCGGAGACTTTGGGCTCATCCGGACAAGGCTGGCGATCGCCATCGACTTTCCAGTGCCACTCCCCGTTCTGCCGGTCGATAATGTGCTCCTGGATGAAGCGCCATGTTTTGGCGGCGGCTTCGATATACCGCTTATCGCCGCTGATTTGCCATGCATTCACAAATCCGACGACCGCCTCGGCCTGAGGCCACCAATGCTTGTCCCTGTCGTGGATGTGGCATTTCCACCCTTCGTGGAAGATCGCCCCATCGCTGTCGACGCCTTCGCGCAGGCACACATCGGCCATTTGGAGCGCAATTTGCCTCATTTCGTTGATCCATTCGGGGTCCCCGAGTGCTTCGGCTGCTTCGCATTGGAGCCAGGTTGCCTCGATGTCGTGGCCGTAGGAGTCGAGCTCGGATTTGCAGAGCCAATCGTCCGTGAAGAAGAGCCGGAGGTGCCCGCGCTCCCGGTCGATAATGTGGTCCTTGAAGACGGCCAGCAAATCGGCGATGCTGCGGCCGACGTCGGGATCACGGGTCTCGAGGAAGAGCTGTGTGTAAGCTTCCAGAACGTGCAGGTGGTTGTTCATGGACTTTTTCTCGTTCATGTCCTTGTCGCTCAGCCGCAACCCATCGTTGACTGACCAGTCGCGGTCAAACGCTTCGGTGTAACCTCCATATACCGGATCTTTGACCTTGGATTCCAATAGGCGGTAGAGTTCCATTGCGTGTTGGAGCGCATCCGTATTGCGACTGATGCGGTAGTATTCCACCCATCCGTAAATGAGAAATGCCTGTCCATAGCATTTTTTCGAGGTGTCGATCGGTTTGCCCTTCGCATCGAGCATCCAATAGGCCCCACCATAGTCTTTGTCCAGAAAGTGGGCTTCAATGTATTGATAAGCCCGGTCGGCCAGCGGCTTCAGGGATGCGTCCTTGAGGAACCGGCAACAGGATGCGTAGGACCAAAGGTTGCGGGCGTTCAGGATGAGCCCCTTATCCGCATTTGGGACCGATTGTCCGTCCGAACGGATTTCCCCGGTGAAGCCGCCGTTCACATCATCCAGAACCTTGGATTTCCAAAATGGGAGAATGTTGGTTTCGAGTTCATTCCTGATGTCGTGGACCATTTGTCCGATTAAATTGTCTGCGTCCTGCATATCCTTCAGAAGTTGTTCTGTTCGATTGGATTACCTCACATGCCACGCCGGTGTCGGCTGTGAAACATCACCAACCGCGCTATCATCCGGAGGTGACAAAATAAATCAATCCTATTTTGATATGTTGTTTCCGCATGGAGCCGAATCCTCTCGGTTATTG
>JAPXRV010000199.1:0-3320 GCA_033813415.1 Opitutales bacterium
GCCGCGCAAATTGGAACGAATTCTGCCTTCTCCAGTTGACAGCTCATCAGAATAGGTTCTACTGGGCATTAGTTCTTTCTCAGATCTTTCATGTGGGTGATGGAGCAAGGTGTCCATCTGTTACTGACCCGAAAGGCTTTCTCCGCCCGACGGCGGAGGAAAAAAACCACCTTCCGCGAGGAAGGTCTTAAAGATACATCATCACATGAATACAAAAGCACTAACTAGACGCTATGCAGCCTTGCTGAGTGTAGCGTTCGCCTTAGTTGCTACCCATGGATACGCCTCTAACGAGGCAACCGTGATTGGCAAAAATAGCGACGCTACGCCTGCTATAACTGCCCAAGACATCGCGAACAAGCGAGCTAACCGGAACGCTTCACCTTCCGAGGTGGACCTTTCCTACAATCCTCCGGCTGAGGTTTCCCCTCTCCCTGTTGATTCGGTGAGCTTCGATCGCGATACTATCCGGATGTTCCCAGTGATCGCTACGGTTTCGACCGCAGTTGAAAACGGAATGCCCGCGATAGAAATCACCGCTGATATCCTGACGGTATTCGACCCGGAATGGGGATTCCCATCCAGTGGCATCTCTCTCGAGACCGCCATGATCGAACCTGCAGGACGAGGCGCTTACTAAACTGGAAAATAACGACATAAAGTCACTGGCCCGGGCTCCCTTGTGGGAACCCGGGCTTTTTTTTGCCCGCGCAGATTCAATCACTGCGGCAGCATGCACGGTCTGATGAGCTGCTTCCAGGTGGCTTCGTGAACAATGGCTCAATTGTTGGTTTGACACTGATACAGACATCCGTAAAAGCTTCTGTGCCTTCCGTTATTACTACCGTTATCCGGCTTATGTTAATAACATGATTCCGGAACAGAAGAATCCGCTCCATGCGTCTCCCACCATGAAACCTGTGAGAAACCACCACTCGTCTGTAATCGTTCGCCTCATATTTCTGGCTTCCGCTACCCTGCCACTGCTCACCCTTGAATCCGCCGAATATCGACCCATCAATCGCACCACCTTGGCTGATGCGATCAACGCCTCAAATACTAACCCCGGAGATGACCAAATCATTTTCGACCGGAACATTGATCTTAGTTCAGCGCTTCCGGACATCAACAAGGCCAGTGGAACTATGGTTTTCCAAGGCGCGGATCACATTCTGAGTCGATCCCTCCAGAGCGGAACCGATTTCCGCATCCTCACGATCCGGGCCGGCAACGTGCACATCGACAGCCTCACCATACGGGACGGAGTCGCTCCCGATGAGAATGGTAACAGACTCGGCGGTGGGATCTACAATCTGGGCACACTGACCATGAGCAACTCCACGGTCACGGCCAACTCAGCCACAGGCAGTGGAGGCGGGTTGTTCTCAAATGGCTCGGCACCCAGCATCAACAACTGCACCTTCTCTAACAATTCTTCTGGCGAAAAGGGAGGCGGCATTTTCAGCTCAGGCACCATGCTGTTGAACGACTCAACCATCACCGGAAATGTCTCCGGCAACGATGGCGGAGGCATCCGCAACGGTGGGAACCTTATTGTATCGGGATGCACCATCTCGAACAACGTTTCAGAAAGCAACGGAGGAGGTCTCATGAATTTGGCTGACCTCCAGGTCAACACATCCACCTTCACTGGAAACCGGGCAGATCAGGGCAGCGGAGTATACAATCAGGGAATCGACGCCACGCTGACCGATTCGGAAATTTCCGGAAACTCGACCTTGCACTATGCTGACTATGGCGGCGGGATCTGCAACGAGTTGGGAACCATGACCCTCAACTACTGCACGGTTGCGTCCAATAACGCAATCGCGGGTGGTGGAATCAGTGTTAAAGGGGGAACGCTCGATATCACAGGGTGCACCATCAACAACAATTTCGCGTGGGGAGATGGCGGCGGGCTATGGGTCGAAGACAAACTCACCGAGTTGAATGGCAGTCCCTATCTGGTTGAAGGAATCCTCAACGTCACCCATTCCACCATTGCCGACAACTCAGCCGACAAAGGAGGCGGCATCTATGTCAATGACGGGACCTTGACCTTGCTCCAGTCCACGATATCGGAAAACCTTGCTGCTCAAGGACGGGCCACCGGCGTCGCTTCCGGAGGTGGCCTTTACAACTACTTAGGATTGGCCAACCTCACGAACTCCACCATCTCCAGCAATACAGCTCAATCAGGAGCTGGAGGAATCTATGATGATAACGGGACCCATCTCTACTCCTGCACGATATCCGGAAATCTAGGAACGCATGTGGGAGGGATCTACTCCCAAGGTCAACTCTCGCTCCAAGGCTGTATCGTATCGGGAAACACTGGAAGTGGAGCCGCTGATATCCGGGTGTCTGCACCAACCGGTGTTTGGTTGATGGACCGGTATAATATTCTGGGATGTACATCAGCGACCACGGCCCAATCCATCGTTGGAAGGTCCGTTCTCTATCTCGACGCGTCCGACGTCTTAGCTACCGCCGATGGCACGCAGCCCACGCCTCTCGCATCCATCCTGAATCCTGTTCTGGCCGACAACGGTGGGCTTACGCTGACCCATGCACTGGTCATCGGCAGTCCGGCAACCGACCTCATCCCCGAATCCGAGAATCCGCCGGCCATCGACCAGAGGGGAACAACCCGACCACAGGGCTCCCTCTCCGACGCGGGCGCGTTCGAACGGGTTCCGACACTCTCTATCCTTCCCGTCGGAAACCGGAGCGTCCAGAGCGGACATACCATTCAAATCCAAATCGACGCAACGAATCCATCCTCGAATCCACTCCAATTCAGCGCCACCGGAACCCCGTGACACCGCTGCCTATGGCAGGCCGTTGCCTTTGATCGACGGATTGGATCCTAGCCAAGTCCAATCGCCTGCCGGGTGAGCCAGGCCAAGGCCATTGCCAACCCAAAGCTCCATAGCGTGCCAATGATGACGTACTCGGCCACCAGACGCTGCTTGGCGTCTTCAAAGCGCAGAATCGATTTCGCGGCGACCAGAAACCCGATGCCTGTGGGCTCTCCCACCAGAATGAAGGCGAAAATGAGCGCCCGCTCCAGTCGCCCGATCTGCTTACCTCCGTCGCGAAGACCCGCCTTGATGCTGTCCGCAAGCTCGCCATTCGCTTCCGCAAGCTTTCCGGCAATCTCTCCCACGAAAAATCCGACGCCGAAAACGGAGGCGACAAATCCCGCAAATCCAACAATCCATTGCCATCCAAGTCCGTGGAACGGTCCACACCATCCGAGCCAATGCCCTACGGCCGCAATTACCGCCAAAGATACCACATGGGATACCTGATCCACT
>JAPXRV010000200.1:0-3309 GCA_033813415.1 Opitutales bacterium
TGCCTATAACCTCTGCACCTACCAACGAAGACTCCTATCCCGATTACGCAAAGCAGCCTGACTTGACCTCATCTCATGAACTAACAGTCCCGCTGGCTGTACCCTGCTCCCGATCCACTCCATAATCACCCCGCCGAGCGCTCTCTCAGCTCGCAAAATGCTCCAATTACTCCCGGTTTTGTCAATATACCCGTATTAATCCCGCCAGATCCATCCCCAAAAACTCATAAAAAGACTTTTCGAGTGTGATCAAGCTAGTGGAGTGTGAGTTGGTATCGGTTGCTTGGCGGTCATGTTTCGATTCTCCTATTTAGAGAATCTCATGTTCAGCTTTCCCTGAACACATCAAGATCTTCAGTTAAAGGGAAAATGAGAATGGCGGTTGTTGGGTTTGAGTCAATATTTTGGATGTAATCGTTTGAGCAGATCGTAAGGATTTTCCTCTCGAGATATCTTCTATAAGGATTTCTACACTTTGCTTGCCGAAGGCTCCTTTTCACATATCCACGAAACGCATCCGTTGTTCGGTTGAATATTCTTTGTATCCGCCGGTTTCTTCTTATTCTCTCTCGTGGTTGGTTTCCTATCGTTTGTTTTCTGTAATCGCGAGTTCTCTGACGTGGCAGAATAGATACCACCTTGAGATTTCAATAATATACGGAACTCATCCTTTGAAGATCCTGCAATCTGATCTAATATGAACTGGACGGAATTAGGGGGCTGATCAAGTCTATTGCGATGCGAATTGGCTACGGATACGATATTCACCGTTTGGTTGTGGGTCGCCCCCTTGTGTTGGGTGGCGTAACGATTCCCTGCGAGGTGGGATTGGAGTGGCATTCGGATGCCGATTGCCTGACCCATGCGTTGGCGGATTCGATTTTTGGAGCGTTGGCTCTTCCGGATATCGGCCTTTGGTTTCCGAACACAGATCCATCCATCCGGGGAATTGACTCCCGCAAAATTCTGGAAAAAGCGGTCCAGGAAGCCAACCTTTGAGGCTGGGTGATCGGCAACGTGGACTGCGTGGTGATTGCAGAGCGTCCCCGGATCGGTACGTTTCTGGATGCAATGAAAACCAGCCTGTCAGCCACAATGAGCATTCGTCCCGATCAGGTTGGGGTGAAAGCAACCACGAATGAAAAGGTTGGAGACATTGGCAAAAGTTTGGCGATTGCGGCTCATGCGACTTGTCTCCTGATCCGATCAGAATAAGACGGACCTGTTTTCTGGTATTTGAAAAGGTTTCGGACTGGGTTAAGGAATACGAGGCCACTCATCCAAAGGTCACCCGCATCCTCAATGACATTGCCACCACCTTGAGCAATATGGGAATCTGAATCGCTTCAGAAGCGGGCTGTTTTGGATTTGGGCTGTCGTTGCGTCGTTTGTGTTTGATGTCTCATGTGTTGACTGGCGAACCCTTAGAAGTAATTGGCGTTTCATGGGGTCCATTTCCTCTTTGGTGTCGGGTTTTATACAAAGAAGTTGACGGAAATATCCCGTCGAGAGTATTCTTGTAAATCGGAAGTCCTGTTCTTTCACATGTGTGAAAGTGTAGTGATTTCCATAAACCTCTTCTTGGAGATACTGCTATGTCATTGCTCAAGTCTGTTGTTGCGTTTGTCTCGATCAGTTTTCTGCTTGTCGGGTGTGGATCAGGTAAGATCGATCCAAAGCCGGTGATCGAAAAACAGCTCCAGATAATGGAAGAGTTCAGCGTTGCTGTCGATGGGGCAAAGACCGCAGAGGAAGCCGTTGTAGCCATCAATACCTTTGCCGAAGCTGCTGAAAAAATGACTCCCGAGATCCTCGAATTGGCGAAAGATTATCCTGGACTGGAAAAAGCAATGACTGGAGGACAGTTTCCTGAAGGACTAACTGAGTTTCAGGAACGCTTTACAGAAATGGGGAAGAAGATGATGGGGGCCATGTTCGATATTTCCAAATTTGAGGAAGATCCCCGTGTGAAAGAAGCCCAGAAACGTCTTATTGCAGTCTTTGAAGCGCAAGCCCCTGCTGAGGTTCCTGCCGCTGAATAACAGTCTTTAAATCTGTCAATAGCCCGGGATTGGATCGTCGCGACAAGCTGCAGGCTGGGTGCGATGGTCTGCTCTTCGATGGCATTTTCCCATTTGGTGCGTAAGGATAATCCCTTCTTCTCTTCAGAATCGCCTGGGTGGTTTGATTCATCGATATATTTGCTGCAAAGAATCGAGTCTCACAGGTGATGTAGTGAGCAATGTTGAGAAGCGTTGATGGATATCGTTCTCTCTTTGGGCTCAGTAGAAGCTGTGAGTCATGGGGTAGGACTTCGGAAAAAAAAGCTTGAAAGCTGACGCAGAGCTATCAATGTCCGGATTTGCGCCAGAATTTCCGGTTAAGCAGCCGGGGATTCCGCGGTTGCTCCGGAGTGATCCGGGGTGGAGCGGCAGCTCAGGCCCAGTGGCTTGGGCTGCACCTGTTCTATCCGGCAGGTCCTCAACCCGTGAAACAGTAATAACATCAATGGCTAACACAGTACAAAAAGACAAGATTATCTCGGAGTATAAGACTCATGAGAAGGACACCGGCTCGTGCGAAGTTCAGATCGCACTCCTTTCGGCCCGCATTGCTCACCTTACGGAGCATTTGAAGGATCACCGCAAGGATTTCCATTCACGCCGGGGGTTGATTCAGATGACCAGCAAGCGCCGTAAGCTTCTGGATTACCTGAAGCGGACTCAGTTGGAAAAATACAAAGAGATCATCGCACGGTTGGACATCCGCCGTTGATGTATCGAAACGTGCTTTGATGAGGGTGCAGCCCTTCTTGTGTTCCATGGAGAATGCCCCTGTCTTCGAAGCATCCAAACTTTCGCATGGTTTACAACCCTCCGGATTCCCCGGAGGGTTGTTGCTGTTTGTAAACATGCATTGAGCTGTGCGCGCCAAGGCCCTTTTAATGGGGCAACCTATAACCCATAATCATATGAATCAGAAATATACCGTCAAAGTCGAGGGGTTGGACATCACGTTGTCCACAGGAACCCTCGCGCTGCTTGCAAACGGTTCGGTAACCGTAACCAAGGGAGAAACCACCGTATTTGTCTCTGCGACAGCCGCTGCCAATGTAAAACCGGGTCAGGACTTCTTTCCTTTGACCGTGGACTATCGCGAAAAGTTTTCGGCAGCCGGGCGCTTTCCGGGTGGATACTTCAAGCGTGAGGGAAAGCCCTCCGAGAAGGAGATCCTGACGTGCCGCCTTTGCGACCGTCCGTTGCGTCCGCTTTTCCCGAAGGGCTTTTTGAATGAAGTCCAGGTGATCAG
>JAPXRV010000201.1:0-3302 GCA_033813415.1 Opitutales bacterium
CGCGGCCCTGTCCTGCACTCAGTTCCAATCTTTAAGTCTTTTTCAGTTCAGGCGACAACTTTCCTGACATAGGGGGATGTCGAAAGGGAACATCAGAGTCATAGTTGTTGTTATTCACCCCAAATGATATTGCCGAATATCCTTCCAATAACAACTGCCGAACCATCTCTCTCTCAGCGTGTTGGTGAATCCATCCATTCGGCGTTTTTGTTGCCGATTTGGTCACCTGGAATGGATGTAGGCCAGTATCATGAAAGGCTAAATATGTCGTATCAATGATAATCCCGGCAGACACCATGTTTCGAAACAGAGCCATCTGACAATCAACAGAATGTGCGTCAAAAAACACTAGATCAACCGGTTGATTCGACAAATCATTTCCCGACACATCGGCCGCATCTTTTCGAAGCACATGATGGTTATCACCGACTCGCCAAACGTTATCCAAGTCTACTGTATATACCGTACCCTCCCTCCCAACTGCCTTCGAAAAGTTCATCGTACTGTATCCAAACAAACTACCGACTTCCAATACTCTTCGAGCTCGAATGCACCTCACAAGACCATACAGAAATAGAGCCTCATCATCCTGAACAGGACCAACCACCGCCTGATTTCTTTCCTGCATTAGGTGCCTTAAATCGAACCCCATGGCAGTCTTGAATTCTGCGCCACTTTCGTGATCCTTTGTGAAAGCCATCCTCTGTCGCATACAAACAGCCATCCCTCTCGCAACATATCGTATTTTTTCATCAACTAAAGAATCTCGCTCAACAACTATTGCCAATGCTTCAGCCTTTCCAAATTCTCCAACCCTTCCATACCATTGCGCCAAAGTCACCTTCCAGCCACCGCTCAAGCGTCCAAGCTGTTCATCCCGTTTCCCGTATTCCAATGCACCTTCCCAATCTTTTTCCTCTCCTTTCAACCAACCCAACCGGGCAAAACCATCCCTCAGTTTTGTGTCCGAATGATACCCTTCCTCTATCAATGCTTCAGCCTTTCCAAATTCTCCAACCCTTCCATACCATTGCGCCAGAGTCACCTTCCAGCCACTGCTCAAGCGTCCAAGCTGTTCATCCCGTTTCCCGTATTCCAATGCGCCTTCCCAGTCTCTTTCTCCCTCTTTCAACCAACCCAACCGGACCAAACCATCCTTCAAACCAGGTGATCTATCATACGCGAGAGAGACACAGTGCTCAGCAAGTCCCCATTCATCGAGCTTTCCGCATATCTGTGATAGCATAACAGATCCTCTGGCGGGCCACGAAGGCATTCGATCTTTGATCGAGTCGAGCAGAAGTAGACTCTTCACCAGGGATGTTCGACCGGCCTCAAAAAGGGCAATCAGAATACCCAGAAAGACGCTTCCACAAAAACCCGCAAAAAAGGACATCCATTGCGCTTCGGAGAGGGGCTCCGAACAAGCGACTCTTTGCTCACCTGATATGAAACACTGAAGACGAAAGCAAGCCCTGAACTCCGAAGAAAGCCCTTCCCACCCCAGCGATCCGAACAATTCTTCTGGCGCGCAATTCTCTTCTTCACCCTCGTGTTCAGGCTCCTCACGATGGAAGGAAAAAAACCAGCCTGGATCGTCGAGTTGATGTCCACGAGTCATATCACGGACAAGATCCTCGATTCTCAGACTATTGTAAGCCTTCATCCATACGCCAACATCATCAGGCCCAAGAGTCCATAGATCAAAAACATCGACTAGCGTTGGAACTTCATCCGAAAGGAAAAGTATCGACTTAGCCCTTTTGAACGAAGCTCTCCTCAAAAACGCCCTCACTGCATCCCAACAAGGACCATAGACGATATGGACAACAGTCTCCGCGTTAGGTTGATAGGGAGATACCGACTCAAAAGCCTTGCCTATTGCCATCAGACCCGAAGGGATCTCATCGACACGATTACCCGAATCGTCAATCGCACACAACGAGACTGTACCCAATGATGGTGTCCTTTTTGAGGAATGGTCCAAGATTTCCGAAAAAGAACTGCTCATTTCCATTCAGACATTCGCAGTTGTTGGAAGATTGCCACGGTCCATCCACCTACCAACCCAATCGCTCCCAGATGACTCGAGAACAACATGCGGGAAGCATCCTGGGCCAGATCGGCCCCTGAAAGACTTCCGGATTACACGCGTGATGAGGGGAATAACCCGAAGCTCCCGAAGGTTCTTGCGGGAGAGTCGTTGGCTTCCCATACGGGCAGGAATCATTGCCAGGTTCATTACAGGGATGAAGGATTATCAGATCGCATTAGGCGGACGGGTTGAGGAATGGTTGCAAGGGGTGATACAATCCGCATGAAACCGATGGGAACGTATCTCCAATATCTACGGCACAAACCCGCGCAACCCAAGCAAAATTTGACCGTTGCGGGTTGTGCGGGACTCTGGAGTGGGATGAAATGGCCGTTTCGATCATAGGGAACAGATTCATAGCATTCCTCGTGCCGATGATAGTGCGACCCGGGAGAATCGAGATGGATCCGGTTATTCTAAACCCCAACCGACTACCCCCAGTTTCTAAACAAGCTGCAACCAACAAAGCGTTGACCAAAGCCACGGTTTGTGTCCTCATTTCGTTTCCGGAACGGAGGGGAATCCCGTCCTGCCCTCCGGACCGACAATACTTAATCCAGAGACCGCCATGATCCTGATGATCGACAACTACGACTCCTTCACTTACAACATCGTCCAGTATTTGGGCGAACTCGGAGTGGAGCTCAAAGTCTGGCGGAATGATCAGTTCTCGATGGAGGACGTGGAAGCGCTCAACCCGAAGGCGATCGTGGTATCGCCGGGACCATGCAGCCCAAATGAAGCCGGGAAGAGCTTACAGGTGTTTGCAGAGTGGTCACACCGCTTGCCGATTTTCGGCGTATGCTTGGGGCATCAGTGCCTCGGACAGCATTTCGGAGGCAAAGTGATTCACGCGGACCGGCTTATGCACGGCATGACTTCTCCCGTCCACCATTTCGGAGATGCACTTTTTCATGGGGTTGAAAACCCGTTCATCGCAACCCGTTACCACTCGCTCATCGTAGAGCGTTCGTCCCTGCCATCCTGCTTGTCGATCATCGCCGAGACAGCTGAAGGGGAGATCATGGCCTTGCGCCATAATAAATACCCGGTGTATGGGGTGCAGTTCCATCCGGAATCCTATGCGACCGGCCCCGGCAAAAACATCCTCCGCAATTTCCTGAGCATCATCCATTACCCCGGAATCAAGGAAGTAAAACCCACTCCGGTATCCCGATAACCCCATGTTGTGCCCGAACTGCAATTC
>JAPXRV010000202.1:0-3266 GCA_033813415.1 Opitutales bacterium
CACCCCATAAACCGCCACCGATTCCCGCTGCGTCCATCCATTGATCAAGGCATCGAGCAGAGCCAGGGAGGCATCCAAAATCGCGAAAGCCGAAGAGGATATGCCGGAATGGGCTCCCTCATCGGATGGAAAAAGCGCAATCACACGGTCCTTTCCCATGCGGTCCAGCGCCAATCCACTCAACACGAATGCAGGACCACCCGACTCGCTGATACTCTCCTCGTTCAAGTGATCAACGGGTCCCCAGCCGATTCCGATCCGGGTATCGTACCCGCTGGCCTTCAACCCGGCGCGAATAAAGACAGCTGCGGTCAACACCAACGAGGGTCGTTCCATACAAAGCTGCCAACTATCTCCACGAAAGACATCCGGTTGACCCAGTATGGAGGAAGGATGCACTTGCTCAAACTCTCCTGCGAGCTCCCGCAACCGGGTCAAGGCATCGCTCAGTCCGGACGTGCCAAGCCGTGACGAACCGATAATATCCCCTGTCAATACTGCGTGGGTTTTCATGCGTGGTTGGGTCTTCAATCGCACAGGTGAATGGAAGGAATCGTAAGGTAGCAGGAATATAAAACAAACCGGAATCAACCGGATTCACTATCCGGCAAACAGACGCAATGGATACTGCATGAGCTTGTGGCTCGCGTCAATGGACTTCTCCGGATTCGCCTGCGGGTTTGGCCCGGCGTGCACCCTCCATCGATTCATGCTTGCGGAAACCCCTCAAGATGCGCAAACCGGTATGCACTGCAATGAATCCATTGGTGCTCATATCGATTCCTATCGTGACCGGCCTGATTGGCTGGATCACTAACTGGCTCGCGATCCGGATGCTGTTCCGCCCGCGCAAGCCGGTCACCCTGCTCGGGATGAAATGGCAGGGACTCATCCCCCGCCGCCAGTCCGACCTCGCGGAGAAAACCGCCGAGATCATTGAATCGGAACTGCTCCAACAGCACACCATACGTGAACTCATCAAAGGCGTTAACCTTGAGCCCCACATGGAACACTTCGTCGGCTCCCTCATCGAAAAACGCCTCAGGCCCAGACTGGCCGCCATTCCCTTTGTGGGGAGCTTTGTCAGCGATGAGACCATCCAAATGGTCAAGGAGATGGGGCTGGCGAGCGTCAAGGAGGAGCTCCCGGGAATGGTCGACCGGATCGCCCTCGATATCGAATCGAGGATCCAGGTACGCGAGATCGTTCGAGCCCGGATGAATGCGCTGGACCTGGACCAGCTCGAAGCAATTGTCCTCAAGGTGGCACATAAGGAGTTCAGAACCATCGAACAGCTCGGGGCTGTGCTCGGAACGCTTGTCGGTTTGTTTCAGGTCGGGATCCTCCTCATTCTGGGATGAACCCGGCCTTGTTTTCACAGCCTGCAACGCCCGCCCGATCGCGCCCCCTTCTTTTTAGCGTTGACGCATCGGTTGATGCGTGATTCCGAGTAAATCTTTAAGACCATCACCACCTGCTTTCCATGATCGCCAAACACACGATATCCGTTCTTGTTGAGAACAAATTTGGGGTGCTGGCCAGAGTATCCAGCCTTTTCAGCGGAAGAGGGTTCAATATCGACACCCTTAACGTGGGACCAACCCATCGGGAAGGCTTCTCAAGAATCACCGCCACCATCCTTGGCGGAGATGAAGCACTCGACCAGGCCCTGAAACAGCTTAACAAACTGGTCAATGTAATCGAAGTGGAAGACTTCCAGGACGTCGATGCCGTTTCCCGGGAATTGATCCTCATGCGCGTTCAGGCCGGATCCGAAACCCGTTCGGAAATACTCCAAATCTGCGATATTTTCCGCGCCAAAATCATCGACGTAGCTGTGGAAACCGTGATCATTGAAGTCACCGGCAATGCCAACAAGATCATGGCCTTCCTCAAGCTTATTGAACCTTTTGGCATCATTGAAATGGCAAGGACAGGCAACGTCGCCCTGAAGCGCGGAGACTGAGCTCCCCACAGGTTGACCGGACTCTCCTTCATCAATCATCGAAACCCAATCAGACACTTACCCATTCTTCATTATGGCAGCACAAGTATATACAGACAAAGACGCCGATCTCAGTCTTTTCAAGGACAAGACTCTCGCCGTCATCGGATATGGCTCGCAAGGGCATGCCCATGCACTCAACCTGAAGGACAGCGGATGCAAGGTCATTATCGGGCTCTATGAAGGCAGTGCTTCAATCCCGGTAGCGAAGGAGCATGGCTTCGAAGTCTTCACGACTGCCGATGCCGTCAAAAAGGCCGATGTGATCATGATAGCGGTTCCCGACATGAAGCAGTCCTCGCTTTATGAAAAGGAAATCGCTCCCAACCTGCTCCCGGGCAAGACCATCATCTTCACCCACGGATTGAGCATCCACTACAAGCGGATCACTCCGGCTTCGAACATCAATGTGATCATGGTCGCTCCCAAGGGACCAGGACACGTTGTCCGTTCACAGTATGTCGAAGGCAAAGGGGTTCCCGCCCTCATCGCTATCCACCAGAATGCGGACGGCAAAGCCCGTGAGATCGCATTGGCATGGGCAAAGGGCATCGGAGGCACCCGGGCCGGGGTCATTGAAACTTCTTTCAAAGAAGAAACCGAAACCGACCTCTTTGGGGAACAGGCCGTTCTCTGCGGTGGCGCTTCCGCTCTCGTTACAGCCGGATTTGAAACGTTGGTCGAAGCCGGATACCAGCCGGAAATGGCATACTTCGAATGCCTCCATGAGCTCAAGCTCATCGTTGACCTTATGGTTGAATCCGGCATTTCCGGGATGCGTTTTTCGATTTCGGAGACAGCCAAGTTCGGTGACATCACCCGCGGCAACCGCGTCATCAACAAGGAGTCCCGCAAAGCCATGAAGGAAATCCTCAAGGAGATCCAGGACGGCACCTTCGCCAAGGAATGGGCAAAGGAATATGATGATGGCCTCAAAAACTACAATCGCATGCTGAAGGAAGGCGAAGCACACCCGATCGAAGCAACCGGGCAGCGTCTGCGCAGCCTCATGCCATGGGTTCCAAAACGCAACATCAAGGGAAGCCAGGCCTCTTACGCCTGATTCAAACCAACATGTTCTTGATTTGAACAAAGGTGCCCCTTCCATCCTCGGAAAGGGCACCTTTTCTTTACGATGACCACCCTCCGACTCGCGACCCGCAAAAGCACACTGGCTATCCGGCAAACCGAACTGCTGGCAGCCCATATCGCATCCTCCCATCCCGACATCCGTTGTGAGGTGGTTCCTCTTGTCACCACC
>JAPXRV010000203.1:0-2924 GCA_033813415.1 Opitutales bacterium
GCGCTGTCGGGCGGGCGCAGGCCACCGGTCTGGGTGGTGTCTTCCAGCAGGTCATCAAGGAGCTGATTGATGCCGAGCAGGGCGTCACGCACGTCCAGCACCTGCCCGTCGCCGGTGAACACCTGGCCGTAATGGCGCGAATAGAACTCCAGCGATTTGCCGCGCAGGATCACCCGCAGATCCGATTCGGGCAGGGTCTTGCCGTGGGTGTGTTCGAGCAGCTCCTTGAGCCGTACCGTTTCGTCCTTCACCCAGCGGCGCATCCGCGCCCAGCTTACCGGCTCAGGCGCGTTGAGACGTTTGCGGCAGACGTGAATGATGTCATATTCGATTTTTTGAGACCCGAATGCAGCGCTTTCACCCTTGCTTTCATCACTTCTGACCGGATAGGTTGCAACCAATACATAACAAGCTTCGAAAAGTGCTCTTAGGACATCTATCCAAGCTTGGTCTTCATTATGGTGAAACGTAAAGGCCATGAGCCCGCCATCTTTAAGACGGCGGCCTGCTTCAGCCCAACAAGCTGACAGGGTCTGACTGTAAAAATCGCTTGATGGTTGTGGTCGGTAAAGTGGATTTTGGTCTTTCTCTGACAGAGCATCATCGCCGATCAGTTCTTGGATGCGGGCAAGATGCTTCGATTCAATGAAAGGATCTTTTTCGTAATCCTCCCTGTCATCAGGATGTTCGACAGAATTATCAACAGCCTCTAAACTGTGAGGGACATAATCTGGATCAAAATACGTTGCTTCTGGCAGTCCTTCGTACCATTTACGTAAAGGGATTCGTAGCCAGACATAGAAGAAGTCAGATAGATCAGCATAGAATAAGTTATCTCCAAATGGTGGATCGGTTATCACCAAATCAAATTGTTCACTTCCGAGCATCGTCATATCTGTGGAAGATCCACACTGAGGTTCGTTACCAGGCACAATCGGATCATCCATCGGCGTTGTGGCAACACCGCATCCGATTAGAGGCTCGAAAGGATTTTTAACCCACTCTAACGCATTTAATACATTCTCTACGTAAGCGCCCCATTTCCCACTTCCTATTTGATGAAAGACACATGTTTCGAGAACTAGTGCTTTAGGATGAAAGTTGGGATTCGAAAGAGCAGCTGCCAACTGATCGTTTTTTTGATGGTAAAAAGAGAACATGGACATGGAGCGCAAGTATTGTTGAAATGCCCCAAGTACCTGTTCTTTCACGTCCAAAGGCCAGCTATCCTCTGATGCTTCTGTTATAGATTTTAAAAATTGACTATGTACCAATAACTGTCGAGAATTGAACATCTTCCACCAATGGGTATAGCCCCAATCATGCAGACTATCCCTTTTAGTTGTCCTCTCGCCGACCGGAACCGCCTGTCTAGGCCAGTATTCGGTTAAATCGTTTTGACAACGTATTGACCATTCTCTTTCTCCCTCAGTCAATCGTAGCAAATCATGCTTATCAGGTGACTTAAAGTACCTACCTCCATAAGAATATCCTTCGGCTTCACATTGAGGACAATGACACTGCAAAGCATAAACAGCTACAGGTAGACTTTTTTTGCTCTTTCGTGCGTCTTGAAAAAAGCTCTCCCTTTTACCACAGTTGGCACAGACATATTTTCCTTTTCCGGGAACAGTTCCCTCATTGGTATCTATTTCTGCCCCATCAGCCAAAGTAACTGTGGTAGGAACAGATTTACTACGCACCTCAATTAGACGTAGATGCTCCATTCGCGCCTGAAACCAGTCTAATGTTGACTCTAGAGGCGCACCGGCCCAGCCACCCAGCTCTTCACCACCCACAAGCCCAGTTGCTCCCTTCATCCATTCTGGATGAATAAGCAGGTACATCTGCACCGGTTTGCTCTTAATGGCGAAATCCTTCTTTTTGCGCTGGGTGGCGCGGAGGCTGGGCTGGGCATGGCGGTCAAAGACATCGGCCAAGCGTTTCCCGGCAAAGGTGCTGCAATGGGGGCAGTGGAGGCCGGGTTCCTGTGCGGCCGCAGCTTTCAAGGCCAGCGCCCGTTCCCAGGTGTCGCTGGCGTTGCCCTTGTCGTAGTCGTTCAGCAGCCGGGCGAAACCCTGGGTCAGTTCGGTGAACGGCGTGTCACCTTCCACAATGATTCGCTCCGCACCGGGAGCCATGCGGGTTTCGCCCAGTTCGGCATGAAACATCGTGCCGCAGCCGGGGCAGGTCAGCTCGGCGTAACCCGTTGAGAGCTTTTTCTCGGCAATGATCGGTGTGCGAAAAATCGGTGTGCGATGGCCGCAGCCCTTGGCCTGGCAGGGGCCATGTTTGGCCCAGAAGGTATAGATGACCTCCGGCCCTTCCCAGCGGTACCGGGAACGCTGGTCGGGCGGCAGCTCGATGGGGTCGAGGCTGACGGCCTCGCCGGTTTCCACGTCAAGCCAGCGCCCCTGGTGGCCTCGCGGACAGGTGGTAGTATAGAACGGCTGGATTTGTGGTTTGACCTGGCGTTCGATCTCTTCAAAAAGAGACTTGACCTGTTCCGGGTCGCTGCAGGCCAGTTCGTTTTTGACGACGAACCAGGCCACCGGGTTGAGGTCGACCCCGGTCATTTGCATGCCGAGACGTGAGCCTTCCACCAGGGTGGTGCCGCCGCCCATAAAGCAATCCAGCACCTTCAGATGCTTGAAGGAGCCTGCCTTCTGATGGTTGCAGTAGTAATGGTCCCAGACAAGCTTGGAGGCCTCATTGGGGTCGGCTGGGGCCTCGGTCGCGGCCGCAAGCAGCATGGAGCGAAAGACACTAGATTGTCTTCTGGCCCACCATTTGGACATTTGGTAAATCGGCTTTTTTGCGGCACCTGAGCTCGCTTCTAATGCCGCGAGCGCATTGATCTGCGCGATGGGAAAGTCCGCTTCCAGGCAGGTTGGCTTGCGATTCGGATCGGTAAAATCCGGTAC
>JAPXRV010000203.1:2934-3258 GCA_033813415.1 Opitutales bacterium
GAGCAGTTCTGCCTGTTTGTCGGCTTTTGACTTTCGTCCATTTTTCTTGGGGGCTGCTGCGCTCTTCTCTACCGCATTACCCCAAAGATCGACTTGTTTTGCATTTTGATCGCTCATAGCGAGGGAAACTCCATGTAGGGCACGGCAACTTCGAGAAGGCTCATTCCGCCGTGGCAGACGTGAGGGAATCCCCCCTGTACCTTCCACTTCCGTTGGCCCATGACCACGTGCTGGTTATTGTTCGTCATGACGATAGGCGGCATGAATCGCTTCTGCCAAGGCTCGGAAACAGCCTTGTTGCGGGATGCGCCGAAGGTATTTCGC
>JAPXRV010000204.1:0-2026 GCA_033813415.1 Opitutales bacterium
AACCTATTCGGACATCACATCGTTCAGGGAAGCTGAATTGGCGATGGCCAAGACCAAGTTTGCCTTGGATCAATCCCAGATCTCGATCTTCCAAATCGATCCCGACGGAACCATTACCTATGTCAATGATCATGCGGCCCGGAATCTGGGTTATTCGAGAGATGAGATGATGGAGATGAACCTCAGTGACATCGATCCGTTGTTCGATCTCGGAAAGATGGCAGAATATGGCAAGACGCTGAGAGCCCGGGGGCATGTGCTTTTTGAGTCCGTGCATCAACGCAAGGGAGGTGAGGAGTTTCCAGTCGAGATCACGTTGATCCATGCACGTTTCGAGGGAGAGGAGGTGTCATTCGCCTTTTCGGTCGACATTTCAGAAAGGCGGCGTCGCGAACAAAACCTGCGGGAGATGGACGAGCGGTTCCGCAAGCTGTTGAGTGATTTGTCGTCCATCAGTATTCGCGGCTTTTATCCAGATGGCACGGTGTTTTACTGGAACAAGGCGAGCGAGAATATGTTCGGATATACGCCGGAGGAAATGATCGGCCAGGATTACATCGAAAAGCTGATTCCGGAAGAAGTTAGAAGCGAGGTTCGGGAGAGTATCGAGGAGGCGGCATCATCCGGAGCCATCCCGCCACCATTTGAACTGAAGCTGATGCGCAAGGATACATCGGAACGGTGGGTTTACACCCATCCCGCGATGATCCGTGTGGGAGACCGCTTGGAGTGTTATTGTCTGGATATTGACTTGAGTCCTGTGAAACAGGCGGAGGAGCAGCTTCGCAGGATGAACACCATTCTCAACTCAGTAAGGGAGGTGAATCAGCTCATCACCCAAGAGACCGATGTGAGTGCTTTGGTCAGGCAGGCCTGCACGATTCTTGTTCGCGACCGTGGATATCGGCGGGCTTGGATTTCCACGTGTGACGCCGATGGCAGGCTTTCGTATTTCTGGGAAATGCCGGATGTGGATGAGTCCTTCCGCGAATGGATTGCGGATGGGAACCAGACCCAATGCATGATCGATGCGGTTGCCAAAGGGGATGTATCGGTTCGTGCAGTGCGGTCGGATTGTTGCGAGCATTGCCCGCATTCCGGATTGTGTGAGGACTACGCTTGCCTGAATATGCCGCTCGTATTCGGTGAAAAAACCTATGGGTTCCTTTCTGTATCAACCTGTCCCTAT
Source organism: Opitutales bacterium (assembly GCA_033813415.1). Taxonomy (GTDB): domain Bacteria; phylum Verrucomicrobiota; class Verrucomicrobiia; order Opitutales; family JAFGAQ01; genus JAFGAQ01. The sequence goes on from JAPXRV010000204.1 coordinate 1,190, forward strand.
CACAAGATGTCAGATGAGGAGGTGGGGCTCTTCAGGGAGGTGGGAAATGATCTGGCCTTTGCGTTTTACCGTCTTGAGCTTGAGCAACAGAAGGCCAAGGCGTTGAGGGATTTGATCATCGCCAAGGAGCTGGCGGATTGCGCGAATAAGGCGAAGGATGAATTCCTCTCGATCATGAGTCATGAGATGCGGACCCCTCTGAATCCGATCCTCGGCTTTACTAGCCTCATGATGGATATGGTGGTGGATCCCGAACAAAAGGACTACCTCAAGAGCATACGCGATTCAGGCGAAAGGATGTTGGCTTTGATCGATAACATTCTGCAATATGCCAAGCTCAATCATGGATCGATGAGTCCAACGCTTGGACGGTTCAAGGTCGTGGAGGATTGCAGAACGGTGATGCAGTCGTGCCGTCCGAATTCGCCGAAAGTGAGTATGGTCCTTGAAACCAAATTGGATGGATGGGAAGACGTTCCGGATGATTTGGAGGTGCTCAGCGACCGGCACATGGTGCAGCGTGTCTTGGAGAATCTGCTTAAAAACGCCTGCAAGTTCACAAATTCCGGAACCGTCAGGCTTTCGCTTGGTTATCGCAGATCGGCGGCGTCTCCGCAACATTGCTTGCGGTTTGAAGTGCGTGACACCGGAATCGGGATTCCCGATAGCCATCAGCCCAAGATATTCCAGCCCTTCAGCCAGGCGGATACTTCCCATTCCAGGGAGTATGAGGGGGCTGGGTTGGGCCTGGCGATTTCGCGTAAACTGGTAAATTTGTTGGGCGGAGATATCGGTTTTGAAAGCCGTGAGAATGAAGGGTCGCTTTTCTGGTTTACC
>JAPXRV010000204.1:2036-3242 GCA_033813415.1 Opitutales bacterium
ATCTCGAACAAAAGTCCGCGAGGGTGGCGTCAGCTCACAAACCGTTGTCTCATTTGGATCAGCCGATCCATATTCTGATTGTGGATGACACTGCGGACAACGCGCGTATCATCGAAGTGATCGTGAAACATGCCGGTGGACGGTCGCTAACTGCATCGTCGGGATATGAGGCGATTGCGATGGCCGAGGAGACCCGGTTTGACCTGATTCTGATGGATTTGAGTATGCCCGATGTGGACGGATTTGAGGTTACTGAGCGCATCCTGAATGGCGAGAATCCGAACCGGCACACTCCCATTGTGGCGTTAAGCGCCCATGTCTCGCCTGAGATCCGGAACCGTTGCCTCGCTTGCGGGATGAAGGGCCATATCGCAAAGCCGGTCAATCCATCTGATCTGGTGGATGCGATCCGTCTATACGCGAAGGGTTCCTGAATTGTGTGTTGCTTAGGCCCGTTGTGCCGGAAATAGTCGGTTCGATGAGCTATTTACGCTTCGTCTTGAGTCATCCCAGAGCATTGGGATTCGGGGTCCTGTTGACCCTGTTTTCGAGTTTTGGGCAGACGTTTTTGATTTCGATTTTTGTCCCACGCATGATTGATGAGATGGGTCTTTCCACGGGTGGATTCGGGACCCTTTACTCGGTGGCGACGGTTTTGAGTGCGTCGTGTCTACCGTTTTTCGGGCGAATTTTGGATCGGGTATCCGTGCGCAGTTACACGATTGGAGTGGCTATCGCCTTGATGCTCGCTTGCTGGATGGTGAGTGTGTCGGTGAATGCGACGATGCTGTTTGTCGGAATTGTGGGCCTGCGGTTGGCGGGGCAGGGATTGCTGGGTTTGACGGCGTCCACGACGATGGCGAGGTGTTTTCCGGAGAACAAGGGCAAAGCCCTGAGTGTATCGGCAGTCGGTTATCCGTTGGGGGAGGGCTTGTTGCCGATGATGGCGGTATTGATGATCGCGTCCTATGGTTGGCGGGTTACATGGCAGATCATGGGTGGACTGGTGGCTTTGTTGTTATTGCCCCTGATTGTGGCGTTGGTCCGTAATCTTCCCAATCATGACGGTGGGCGTAGCCGTTCGAGCGGTGAGCGGGAGAACATGTCGGAGGTGTTGAAGGATCCGCGATTCTATCAACTCTTGCCGGGTTTGTTGGTGGTTCCTTTTGTTTTGACGGGTTTGTTCTTATACCAATTGCCACTGGC
>JAPXRV010000205.1:0-3202 GCA_033813415.1 Opitutales bacterium
GATTTTGTCCTCGCTCACTTGGGGACGCCCGCGGGCACCCATCATGATCGGAATCGATGGTCCGAAAATGTCGCAGTCCATGATCGCCACCGAAGCGGATGCTCCCTCGGAGCGGGCGGCGAGTTGCTGGCGGATCGCACATGCGAGGTTTGCGACGAAAGTGGATTTCCCGACACCACCTTTTCCGCTGGCCACTGCAATGATGTGTTTGACGCCTTCCAGGGGAGTGGGGGGCGGGATTCCTGCTCCATCCCCTTGGGTTTTTCCTTGAGGGGTTTGAGGGGCGGGTGCCACGGATACCCTAACGTCCACCGCGCTTACTCCGGGGAGGCTGCTCAAGGCGGTTTCCACCCGCGCCTGGATTTCGGCCGGAATGTGTTCCTGACGGGTCGCTATTTCGAGCAGTACCTCGACCTTCCCATCGGCGGAGAGGTGAATGTCCCTTACCAGCCCGAATGAAACAATGTCGCGGGTGTATCCCGGATAGGGGATCGATTTCAGGGTTTCTCGGATCGTTTCCAGATTGATAGCTGTCATGTCAGTGATAATTCGATCGTGGCTGAGTCGGCCTCCGATCTTGACTTTGCATGTCCTGTTCGGGGACGCAAGGCACTAAAGCAGATTCCGCTTTTCATTTTGAGAGGATTAAGTATACATCATCGTCATGTCAGAGCTTCTCCGCCGATCCTACTCTATCGCAGTCAACCTGTGTGCGTTGGTGCTGTCTGTGTGTGTGTGCTCGTCCGATTTGGTCGCGCAGGACAGTATCCTGATTCCCGAGATTGTCCGTGAGGGCAAGGCGAACGCGATTCCGATCCGGGTCGCGGCCAACGATCAGGCGCTTCAAACCCTCGTCACACATGCCTTCAACTCGCATGGCGCTTTTGACGTCGTGAGCGAGGGTTCTCCGGTATACATCCTCAAGCTCGATCGCGATAAGGATGACCGCATTGCATATATCCTGCAGAAGGCAACGCCTCTCGCTGAAGTTGCAAAGGGCTCGGTTGCCACAGTGAAAGGCGGAAACTGGCAGGTTGCGGCCCTCCGGATCTGCGACCTGATCATCGAAAAGACCACTGATTTGAAAGGATTTCTTGCGGGCCGTATTGCTTTTGTGGGCAGGCAGAACGGATACCGTGAGATCTTTATCAGCGACCTCTTTTTTCAAAAGGTCGATCAGCTCACCACTGACAAATCCTATTCTCTGGGACCTTCGTGGTCGCCGGATGGGTCGTGGATTATTTATACCGGTTATTTCCGGACCGGGTTTCCCGATATTTTTCTGATCAATCCGAGCACGGGTCAGCGCCGGATGTTCGCCAATTATAAAGGATCCAATACCGGTGCAGTGTTCAGTCCGGACGGAAAAGAAGTGTCGATGGTGCTGTCTTCGAGTAAGAGCACGGAGATCTATATTTCCGACAATGTGGGACGTTATCCCAAGCGCCTCACCAACAACAAGAGTGCGGAGATCTCGCCTGCATGGTCGCCGGATGGACAGCGCCTCCTCGTGGTATCCGATCAGATGGGCAGTCCGCAGATATTCACGATCGACCGCAATACGCAGGCCATGCAGCGGGTCAACATCACGATCAGCACCTATTGCGTGGAGCCGTCATGGAATCCGGTGCGGCATGACTGGATCGCGCTCACCGTGGGCGTGGGCAAGACGTTTCAGATCGCTATGCACAACCTCAAGACCGGCGAAACCCAATTGCTGACCGATCACAAGGGCGATGGTATCGAGCCTGTTTGGATGCGGGACGGCCGTCACCTGATCTATTCGCTGCGGGAAGGCAGCACCAAGCGCCTTCATCTGCTGGATACGCAGACCGGGCACACAACTGCCCTTCATTCTGCCCGGTTCGGCGAGGCGTCCGAAGCGGATTTCGTGTATCCATTCTGATTCTTTTCGTCCTTTATCGTTATGCGTATCCGTTCATTCAAGGCCCTTCGCCCGGTTCCGGCGAAGGTAGAAAAAATTGCAGCGCTTCCCTACGATGTGGTGAGTACTGAAGAGGCTCGGCAGCTCGCCGTAGGCAATCCTCTCAGTCTGTTGCACATCACCCGCGCTGAGATTGCGTTTAATCCCGGGCATAACCCATATGCCGACGAAGTGTATGCCCAGGCCGTTAATGCATGGGAAACGCTGAAATCATCGGGCAACCTGGAACGGGAGTCTTCCCCTTGCCTTTATCTTTACCAGCAACAGATGGGGGACCACCGGCAGCAGGGCCTCGTTGGTCTTTGCCATGTCGATGACTACCGTGAAGACCGGATCAAAAAGCATGAAAAGACCCGTGCAGACAAGGAAAACGACCGCACCCGCCTGACCTCTGCCATGTCGGCCAACGCAGGACCGGTTTTCCTGACCTATCGGGATGATGCCGGTGTGAGCCAGGCGATTGCACAGGCGCAGGAGCAAAATCCGCTCTACGATTTTGTGGCACCCGATGGCATACGCCATACCGCATGGAGGGTTCCCGCACCCGATGCCGTGGTGCAAGCCATGCTCAAGGTTCCCTGTTTTTACATCGCGGATGGTCACCATCGCGCGGCCAGCGCAGCGCGGGTTGGGCTTGAGCGGCGCAATGCGAACCCCAACCACCGCGGAGATGAGGACTACAATTGGTTCCTCTCGGTGATGTTTCCGGCTTCCCAGCTCAGAATACTGCCCTATAACCGTTTGCTCCAGCACTTCAATGGACACAGCGCCTCGGACGTATTGTCGGCCCTGTCAAAGGTAGGAGATGTCGTGGATTCCGGCCGGGATACTCCCGAACGAACCGGTGAAGTCTGTTTCTACATGGGCGGAAAATGGCGGACATTGGTTTTTCATCCGCAAGAGGATCTGGATCCGGTCGGACGCTTGGATGTCAGCCGGCTTCAGGATTTGGTGCTCGCTCCGCTCTTTGGAGTGGATGATCCGCGGACCGCCCATCACATTGATTTTGTCGGGGGTATCCGTGGCAACGCCTATCTGAAACAGCAGGTCGATGCAGGCAACGCTTCCATCGCGTTTTCGATGTATCCGGTTTCAGTGGAAGAGTTGATGGATATCGCCGATGCCGGTCAGATCATGCCACCTAAGAGCACGTGGTTTGAACCAAAACTGCGCTCCGGTCTGTTTCTGCATACTTTTTGAGAACTTCGCCTGAGACGGGCTCGGGTTCCGGATCGGGATCGAACCCGCATTGACTCC
>JAPXRV010000206.1:0-3088 GCA_033813415.1 Opitutales bacterium
GGCTCTATCCAGAGTGTGTATGCATCAGGAGATGGTGGAGGATTCAAGGTCACAACCGGCTACTGTATCCTGCCCGATGAATCATCTTTTCATGGTCTTGGCATCGATCCGGATATCGAAGTCATCCATACACGTGAGGAAACCCTGACAGTGTTCCGGAAACGGGCCGACGAACCCCTCCTTCCTTTCATGAGCAATGACAGCGCTGCGGATTCCGGACAGGACATTGTCCGGGATAGACAAATTGAGCAAGCAGTCGCCTTTCTGCTGACTGCTCCCACAAGAGAGATACTTCCATCCGAATCCGGACCTCTCCCGTCTCAGGACCAATAACCGGCAGGCTCACACTCCAAAAGAAAGCACACATGAACATCATCCATTGGATACGCGCATCCCGTCCCAAAACACTTCCGGCTGCCGCAAGCCCGGTGGTTGCAGCGGGGGCGCTCGCCTTCCACGATGGCGTATTCCAAATCATTCCCGCGACGCTCTGCCTGTGTTTCGCATTGTTGATCCAGATTGCCACCAATTTTGCGAACGATGCTTTTGATTTCAAAAAAGGTGCGGACAATGCCGATCGGGTCGGGCCTCGCCGGGCTGTTGCCAGCGGTTGGATCAGCTTCCGATCCATGCTCGGCGCAACCTTTGGAATCATCGGTCTCGCGTTTATGTGTGGATTGCCTCTGATTCACTACGGCGGTTGGCCCCTTATCGCGGTTGGATTGGCGAGTGCCGCATGTGCGATCCTCTATACAGCCGGTCCATTCTCGCTCGCCTATACTGGACTCGCCGACGGATTTGTCATGATCTTCTTCGGATGGGTAGCCGTCATGTTTACCTATTTCCTTCAATCGGGAGCGCATTCGTTTCAGGCATTTCTGCTGGGCACCTCAGCCGGGGCACTCAGCATGAACCTGCTTCTCGTAAACAACTACCGGGACTACGCCACCGATCTCAAAGCTGGGAAAAAAACCACTGTGGTGCGTTTCGGTCAGAAATGGGGCCGCATCCAGTATGCACTCACCCTCAGCCTTGCCGGACTCGCCTCACTCACGCTCGCATGGAATCACAGAAACCTGATGCTGACGATCCCACTGCTCGCACTCCTTCCAGGATTCGCCATCCCAAAGCGCATGAAGGATGCAAGAGAGGCATCCGCCCACGAGAAGCTTCTCAAGCAGACTGTTGGAATCCTGCTCCTCTGGACACTACTCACATCTCTCGTCCTGGTGCGTTGATTCCCTTAGGTGGATGATGGCACATGCCGAATAGTCGCGCTCCAGGAGGGCACTCCCAACCGATCTATGTATTCAATCACTTCGAGCGTTTTCTCTGCCAATCGTTCCGAAGCGATGTGAAGGTTTTCCAAGAATGCTTGGTGAACCGGCTTTTCGCCATCAACCAGATCCGTGATCGCTTTTATAGCAACAAAAGGGACTCCATGTTGCTCAGCAACCCACGCGAGCGCGGCAGCTTCCATATCTTTCGCGCGACCTTCATAGCTTTGCATGATCTTGAGATCCTCAGGAATCGATGACAAAGAGTTTCCTGTCGACACAGATCCGGTCTTAACACCAATCGAAGCGGCCATTGCCCGAACGTCCGGGCATGAATAGGAACCGACACCAAACTCGCGGAACCCCGGAATAGGGATACGTCGATCATGAAAGAAGACGATTGGATGGCTCAAATACACATCTCCAACCGACGATCCGTCCTTTTCAAAACCGCCCGCAGTACCTGCGTTCAACAAGATGGCTGGCTTAAACTTTTCAATGCACAAAAATGCGGAAAGAGTGGCTGGCTGGGATGCAATGTTGTCCACCCCAAAACGGGGACATGTTCCGTTTACCACCAAATGAACGTGCGGTCTATGCTCACATGCAAAATGCTCCATCGGATAGCACGGATGCAATCGACCCTTACGCTCCAATCCGAGCGCTTTGATAATCGGACGAGCCTCGCTCATCATGGCGACCACAACGGCTATATGGCCATGGTCCAGAGAACCGGAAACCTGAGATACTGAAGAAATCATACCAGAGGGAACATCAACACAAATCTGGCCCGTTCATCCAGAAGAAACAGAAAAATCACTCGGTACATAGACAAAAAAACCGCCCCGAGGGGCGGTTAAAGAAATCCATCAGAGATGGAATGCAATTATTAGAGACCCCAGGCGATCGAGGTACCAGAACCACCGATCGTCATGTTGTACTCAGCAGTGTAACCGGAAGGACTGGTTCCCCGCATGGTCGAACAAGTGATGTCCAGAGTTGCAGGTCGATAATGAGTGGAGGTGTATTTGACCTTCTTCACATAATTCTGGCGACCGATGAGGGCCGAGATAGGAACCGCTGAACTGCTCTTTTCAATGAAGTACTGGTCAGCACCATGCTCGATGTTGCGCATGTCGTTCAACATTGCGCCCACCTGCGAATTGCGGCGTGCACGTTCAAAAGCCGGAATAGCCATTGCAACGAGCAAAGCAATAATCACGATAACGATCATGATTTCAACGAGGGTGAATCCTTTATTCTTTCTCATAATATACGTATACTTGGGTTTAGGTTTGTCTATATTTTGTATGATATTCGAGGAGTCAACATAAAATGCGATTCCTCTCATCTGCAAAAATATCGGATGATTCCTCACACTTTCAAGAGAAAAATCCCTTCTTTACACAATTTTCGAGGATTTGTCCGGGTTTTCACGTGAATTTTGAAGCTAAAGGCATCGTATTCCATTGAATCACCTAATTTTTACAATTATCCCGCGCTCGAAGTTCTGACCTGAGTTGATCCATCGCGCCGGATAAAAAGCAGACCGGTATAGCCAACCGGACGGCTCACCCAACGCGGGGAAACGCACTCAGGCGCGATCCATCTCAGCCAAACGATCCCACCATGTCTTTTTTAGTATCAAGGTGCAAATCGCCGCAATACCCATGGTGATAAACCCTCCGGCAAACTGATGGACCACAAAAAAGATGGGCATGGCCACCAGAGAAGTCTGCCAAATGATTCCGATCAGGACATTCAGCATATCCCGGCGGAAACCCGAGTTCTTCACGAAAGAAGGATCATCT
>JAPXRV010000207.1:0-3069 GCA_033813415.1 Opitutales bacterium
TCGCTCCTGAGGGCATTTGGGGGAATTCTTTAAACAGCCGGCGTTGACCACCGGGCCCACAAAGGGAAAGCTTTCGTTTCCCCCGCAGAATGAGCTTCCTTCGGGGCTGAAAGGAAGGCACGGTCCGACCGGAAATGGGAGCACAGCATGTATTTCAACCAGATTGCGGTATCGGGTTTGGGTTGCTTTTCGTATGTGATCGGCTGCCCCGGGGCAAAAGCGATGGCCGTTGTGGATCCGAAGCGGGATGTTCAGGATTATCTCGATATCTCCCGGGAGGAGGGGATGCGAATCACCCACATATTTAATACCCACGTGCATGCCGACCATGTCAGCGGCGATCAGGAATTGAGATCCGCCACGGACGCCGATATTTATATCCACGAAAGCGCGCCGGTGGAATACCGCCATAAGGATCTTGCGGATGGGGATGTTTTCGAAATCGGGGCAGCCAAGATCCAAGTCCTGCACACGCCGGGACATACGCCCAACGCCGTCTCATTGCTGGTGACCGATACGGTAAGATCCCCGGACCCGCAGATGCTGCTCACCGGCGATTTGCTGTTTGTGGGAGACATTGGAAGGCCCGATCTGGCCGGGGAGGAGATTCTGGAGGAACAGATAAAGAATCTGTATCACAGCCTGTATGTGAAACTATCCGACTACCCGGATCACCTGGAAGTCTTTCCGGCCCATGGGGAAGGGTCGCTCTGCGGCCGCGGCATGAGCGCCAAGAAAAGCTCGACCCTGGGCTATGAACGCCGGGCCAACCCCATGCTGCGTTTCCCATCGTTTGACGCGTTCAGGACCGAAGTCATGGCCGTCTTTCCGGTCAGGCCCAAAAGTTTTTCGCACATCATCCAAACAAATCTGAAAGGTGCGCCCACACTGGACGCCTGCCCCATGGACAAGCGACTGGACCCCCAGCAGTTTGAGGAGATGATGGCCCACGGGGCAAAGATTATCGATGTCCGGAACTCTGCCGCTTTTGGAGGGTTTCATATTCCAGGAAGCATCAACATCGGGTTTGAGAAACAGTTGGCCAACTGGGTCGGCATGGTGGTGGATCCCCATTCCGAAATCATTCTGGTGGTCGATGAGCCGGGTGACTATGACCGGATGGTGACGGAGCTGCACCGGATCGGATATGATCTCATTTTTGGCTATCTTTCCGGGGGCATTATGGCGTGGCTGATGAGCGGAAGACCGGTGGATCAACTGGAGCAGACCTCTCCGCAGCAACTGGCCGAGCGTCTGAAAAAGGGGGGCATTCGCATCATTGACGTGCGAATGCCGTCCGAGTGGGAAAGCGGGCATATCGAGCAAGCGGAGCATTTCCCCCTGTCCGAGATTCTGGAAAACCGCTTGCCTGCGGCAAAGCGGGACGAGGAGCTTGTTGTCCAATGCCGCAGCGGTTACCGCGCCAATATCGCCGCCAGCATTTTGCGCAGGGCCGGATTTTCAAAGGTCAAATCTCTGGCTGGCGGAACGTTTGCCTGGTCCAATGCAGGCTTCCCTTTGACGACATGAATCTCCATTGTGGGCGATGGATTTGGATTCGGCAAGGGCAATGGGGTTCGCTATCACCGGAAACCGTTGCGAATATTACGGATACCGCCGGGACTGCAGCAACGATCCAGAAGGCGAGTTGCCCGCGGCGGCACAGCGCAAGCATTGTTCCTGAGAGTTTTTGGAAATTTTTTTGTGTTCGGATCAGGAATTATTCCGAATTCCGACATTTGCAAGAGAGTTAATCCATAAACCAATCAAAAATTTGCCATCTTTCGTGTTTAAGTTGAAATCCTTGGGTTAAGCATTCCGCAATGCTGATGGATCTTGAGCAAGAAGTAGTAGACATCCTTGAAACCGTACGCCATGCGGGATAGCCGTTTGATCTTGTTGTTGATGCCTTCGGAAATAGCCGTAGTGATGTTGCAGATGAAGTAATTGAGGATGAAGTGGCGTTTCCGGAAGAATTTGTTTCCCAACTCTACGAAGGCAGAGATTTTTGATTTCATGGCGGCGACGATCCAATCCTTCAAGGTGGTTTGGGCTGTCTGCCGATCCTTGGCTGCATAGACGGACAGAAACTGCTCTTTCAAAAGCATCGCCTGGTAGACGCGTTCGTTCAGGGTTGCCAATTTCCCGAGAAGATCTTGTTTTTTCTTGCCCTTTGCACTCTTCATCAGAATGAACCGCTGGTTGCAATGAAGGATTTTGCAGAGTTCATCGTTGTTCTCTTTTCGGGCCTTGTGGAGTTCTTCCTTACGGACCGTATCCAACGCATCGTTGAGGTACTTCTTCACATGGAAGTGATCCAGAACGATCAGGGCATTTTTTGCAAAAGTCTTGGTGGATGATAAGAAGCCTCTTGCACCGTCACTGGCCACTGCCTGGATGTTCGCACATCCATCCGAACCAAGCTTACGGTAGAACTTGTCCAGGACAACCTTCCCGCGACCGTTGTGATTCCAGATCACCTTGCGCTTCTCAATGTCAATCACATTGGTGACGTACTTATGTCGTTTCTGCCAGGAAACCTCATCGACACTCATCATCGTCGGAGCCACAAGGGAATCGAGCTTTTCCCGTGCCAGCGTTTCCAGCATGCATTTGTCGATTCGATATACCGTTTCGTCGTCCAAGCCCAGGTACCAGCCGGCTTCCTGGTTGGTGGTTATGGCGGTCAGTCGGTAAACCTGCTTGGCAAACCGCAGAGAAAAGCGCTTCCTGAGCCAGGGGATCTCCTCAACCCGGATCGTGTCATCTTCCAGACAGTGGACCTTCCGCCGCGGAACATGAAGGAAAACTCTCTTGCCGCTGATCGGCAAATCCTCAATCAGGTTCATCCAAACGCTGTGAATCCCTCCCGCATGGACACGGCCGCAGCCGGAACATACCGGGGGCAACCGTTCAATCTGTTCAACGATAAAATGAAGACTGTTGCCGTCATTGTGGATCACGTGGGTCACTTTATAGTTTGGAATGTCAAGGAGCTCTGTGATAGTGTTTAGCTGCATCGGGTCTCGTCCTCCGGTTGGGGTTGTTCGCCAACAAAACCATACCAGA
>JAPXRV010000208.1:0-3036 GCA_033813415.1 Opitutales bacterium
CAGCTTTTTGCCTGGATCACTTCTGCCGGGGCCTGGACGAGCTCGACCAGTACCCCTTCCGAGCAGATCGGAAATTCTTCATTACCCTTCGGGTGGATGAAGCACACATCAAAGCCGCTGGCTCCCTTGCGGATGCCGCCCGGTGTGAAGCGAACGCCTTTGGATGTCAGCCATTCGACGGCTGCGGCGAGGTTGTCGACCCAGAGCCCGATGTGATTCAGGGCAGGTTCGTGAACCTTGGGTTTCTTTTCGATATCAAGCGGTTGCATGAGATCGATCTCAACTGCGTGCGGTCCTTTGCCCATGGTGAGGATATCCTCATCCACGTTTTCACGTTCACTCTTGAAGGTGCCTGTCTTGGTAACGCCGAGAATGTCGCACCAGAAGCGGGTGAGTTTGTCTTTGCTCTCGCCTCCGACAGCTACCTGCTGGATGCCGAGAATCCTGAAAGGTCTGGAATTTTCCATAGATGTAATCAAATCCGGGTGTTTGTCTGATCTCAAGCTGAAAAGAGGATCATCATCGGTTGCGCCACTTGCGATCGATGTTGGTGTAGTAGTCTTTGAGGACATACCATGCGAGTTTCTTCTCTCCCTTTTCAGAGAGAAGGCCTTTGCGGTTGTAGAAATCCTGGACTTCGGGAAGGGGGCGGCGAGGGGAGCGGAAATCGAAGAGGATCCATGGCGACATGCCTCGCAGGCCCGCGATTTTGTCGAGCATGGGGAGTGTTTTGATGTAGAGTTCCTGCTGAAACTCCTCGGTCCACCGGTCGAAACGATCCCCATGCAGGCCGAATTTCGCACCACCGCCAAACTCGCTGATGAACACCGGCTTGTCGTAGGGAATGTGCCATTCGATGTTGGCGCAGTCTTCAGGCATGCCATGATACCAGCCCACATACTGGTTAAAACTCACAAGGTCGGTGTGTTCAGCGAAGGGGTCTTCCACGATGAGCCGGTTGGCGTCATCCGGATCACGATGAAACTCCATTGCCGCACTAATGAGGCGCGTCGGATCAGCGGCACGCGTATCCTCAACGAGTTTGAGCAAGAACTCATTCCGGCTCTCACTGACGGGAGTTTCGTTTGCCATGGACCAAATGATGACCGATGCGCGGTTGCGGTCGCGGTGGATCAACTCGCGCAGCTGGTTCCGCGCATTGGAGAGGGTAGCTGGATTATCCCACTGGATGGTCCAGTAAACCGGGATTTCTTCCCATACCATGATTCCCAACTCGTCCGCGACGCGTGCCATGTGCTCGTTGTGAGGGTAGTGGGCGAGCCGGACCATGTTACATCCGAGCTCCTTAGCCGCTGAGAGAAGGGCTTCGGCGTCCTCGCGCGAGTAGGCGCGTGCCTGGCTGAGTGGGCTTTCCTCATGGATGCTGATCCCTTTCAGGAACACCGGTCTGCCATTGAGAAGGATGTCCTGACCTTCGGTCGTGATGGTGCGGAATCCGATCTGGTCGGTCAAGTGGTCGTCCCCGTAGGCAAGTGCCACATCATAGAGCTTCGGTGAGGTCGTTGACCACATGTAGATCCGTCGGGCTTGAGCCTCAGCCACCACATGCCCATGCTCATCCGCTTCAAATTCCTGATCGATTCCCATTTCGGGAATCACGAGTTTGAGTTTTTTGTCGGTGACCGCGTTGTCGATCCAGGCATCCAAAATCACGGTGTCGCGTGTGCCCGGTTTCAGGCTCAGGCCGTAGCTGTGGATGAAGCTCTGGGGAACAAAGAACACGCGGACGTCACGGGTAAGTCCTCCGTAGTTCCACCAATCGGTGTTGAGTGTGGGTACGCCCTCGCGGAGACGCTTGTTGTCGACTTTGACGACGAGCGATTGTGCCCCTTCCCGGAGAAAGTCCGTGATCTCGAACTGGAAAGGCGTAAACCCGCCAACATGGCTACCCAGCTTTCTACCATTCAAATAGGCGTGGGTCTCGTAGTTGGCTGCGCCGAAAACGACGAAGGCCCGCATGCCTTCGGGCGGGGTGCATTCGAATGATTTGCGATACCATACCGAGCCCTCATAGAAATACAGCTTTTCATGCTGTGTATTCCAGTCTCCGGGAACGTTGATGTTTTCTGCCTTGTCGAAGTCATACTCGATCCGGTCGGACCGGTCGGCCGGCTTCAAATCGAGAAAGTAACTTTGTTTGTCAGGCGATTCCTGCTGATCAAACGGCTCCCAGCGATAGTTGAAGAAGCCGTTTTCGTAAGGATCCACCACCATCTTCCACTCTCCGTTGAGCGAAAGGCCCTCTCTCTGGAGGCTGTTGGAGGCGGGGAGTCCTGAACACAGTTGAGGCTCAGTCGAGGAAATGCCGGATGTCATCAGGCATTGAGCCAGAATCAAGGTGGTTGCCAACATGGGTGAACTTTAGGCTGGAATGAGGGGTTAATCTCTCAAAGGAAAGCTCCTTTGTAAGAGGAAATGTCTACAAAATCAAGGTTTACACCAAGGTGCACGTTTCTTTTATTCATTAGTATGCGTGCTTCATCATTAGACTTGGGTGTGAAACTTCTGATTCTAGTCACAACTCTTCTTTCGATGCAGCACTTTTCCATCCAGGCGGGACAATCTGACGAACACAGTTCCGGTATCGTTGACGGCGTGCTCACTTTGAAAAACGGAGGTATGGAATTGAAAATCCTGCCCGGAGTCGGCGGCGTGGTGGTTTTCTTCGGCCCACAAGGTGGAAAAAACGTGCTACGCGAAGAACCTGCAATGTGGTCCCGATGGGAGTCGCTCAAGCCGGATCTGAAGCAGTATCCGGCGTCTGACAAGGCATGGCCTGCATTTTTCGGACATGCCTTCTGGATGGCTCCCCAAACCGGCTTTTGGAACCAGCAGGATGTCTGGCCAGAGAAGAAAGGTGAGCAGTGGCCTCCCGATCCGTATTGGGATTACGGCAGCTACGAAGTGGTGGAGCAGGGTCCGGATTCGGTTGTTCTGCAGGGAGAGGCGAGCCCGTATTCGGGTGTGTCGATGCGGAAAACCGTGCGATTGGACGCAGATGGGCATGCGCATTTG
>JAPXRV010000209.1:0-1075 GCA_033813415.1 Opitutales bacterium
GAGCGGAAGCGCCCGCACCGGATCCCGCGCCATATCATCCGTCTCGTTTGGTTCGGCCATACGAAATGCGGTCGATATCGCGTAGGGCAGTGGAGTCCAAGCATTGTCATCCCACTCATGGACCGCCAGCAGGTAGTCGCCGGACAACAAGGCAATCGAAGCCTTGCCGCCCTGTTTCTCATAGGCCGTCCATCGCCCGATCTGGACCTGACTTGAATTCATCAGAGCAAGAAGGATCTGCATCGGATTACTGAACTCCAGGTCCAACCATCCGGGATGATCCAGATGGAAGGAATAGAGATCCCTATCCCTCAATGGCAGGATGTTTCCGCGCAGTGTATCCCCTATCACAAACGGGGTTGCGAATTCCTCCTGATCATTCCTGGACATCGAATCCATCTCGTCCGCAGGTCTGAACGAGTTACCCAACACATAGGACTCATGCGAGGCGTGGTTGTCGCCCCATTCACGGATTTCCACCACCACAGTCTCCGCCTGATTTGCGTGGTATTCGATGTCCAGACGCCCGCCCTCATAGGCGGTTCCACGTGCGAGAACCCGACCCTCCGGAGTAAGGACACTCACATGCAGCTGGATGGGAGCCTGAGCAAACACGTTGAAGATCCCCGGGCCGGGAATCGCCACAAGGTAGTTGTCCACATCCCTAAGCGGAAGCACCGTGTTCGCCGTCAGGCTATCGACTGGAAGAACACGGGACCAAACCGGAATCCCATCCGCCCCGGTTCCGTCATCGACCCCATCATCCTCGATCCATTCCAAGCGTGCCGAATAGGGCTCAAGCGAGCAGGCATTGCGGTCCCACTCTTCCACCTGAACGGTGTAGGTTCCCGGGATCAGGTTGGTTGTGATACTTAAGAGCTGGTTTTCATACGCGGTCCCACGTGCCACCTGCTTCCCGTCCGCATCCAACACTGACACCATGCGTTGGAGGCCCATCGGAAAGAACTGAAGGCGGGCAACACCCGGTCGCTTCACCTCGAACCGATACCAATCAACTTCTCCCAACGGATTCAGGTATCCCCTGAACTCCTCATTCACGCGGATCAACCGCTGT
>JAPXRV010000209.1:1085-2992 GCA_033813415.1 Opitutales bacterium
TCAACCGTGCCCCTTCCATGGAAGATCCGGATGGCATCGGGTCTGGAGTCGCTTCATACCCTAACGTCAGTGTCATCGGGGTCTCGCTCGACGCATTCTTATCCCATTCCGAGATACCCACCCGGTATTCGCCCGCGGGAACGTTCACCTCAATGCGATTACTCTTGTGCTCATACTGATTTCGGCTCGCAACCGTCTTACCCTCCGAGTTCAGCAAAGACAGAACTGTCTGCAATGCATTGTCCGGACCGACCTCTACGATCAGCTTGCCATCATAGGGCAAGCGAAACTTGAACCAATCCTCATCCTTCGGATCGGTTAATGCGAAAACCACACGTGAACCAATGTCGATGTCCTGCGCTTCCACGACTCCGTTGTTCGACTCCAATTCTTCCACTTGTCTCACAGGATACAACGCCACCTCGGCGTTTCCCTGATTCGTCAGAACCACCGGCAACGTCATGGAGGCATAGCCCTCGCACGAAACATGAAGCGTCACCTGCCTGCGTGGGGCACGACACCGACCCTCATCGTCCGCCCAGTTGATCTGGCTGACACGGATATCGCCGGACGAAAACCCACCGGATTGATTTGTCTGCCCAGTGGCAATCTCACCCACAGGATAAGCTTCAGCCAATGTAACCGTCGCACCGGCAATTCCCGATCGGCTCAGCGCATCCACCACCTTCACATTCAGGGAGGCGGACTCGATAATCTGACGCAGTCCGAATTCGTGCACCTTTCCATTGTTTTCGAGAACAACCTTACTATCGAGAACCTGAAAACCTGAAGCATAGATACGTAGGCGATAGGTTCCGGACGGAACATGAGTCAGCGTGAATTTCCCATCCCACCCCGTGACGGTCTCACAAGGGCCTTTCAGCCATGAGCGCACCTCAACCGGATCAAAACGCAAGCGGGCCCCGGCAATTGGAAATATGGTTCCCTCATTGATAACCTTTCCTTCGACCTTCTCTGAAACCGACTCGGGGATCAGCAATACTTGCGCCTCCTCGCGCGAGCCATCCGGAAGTCCAATCTTCTTCTCATAGAATTCACACCCGGGTGTGCCCACCTGAAGCGTGTAATCACCGGAAGGCACCCCATCCAGCACAGCGACCCCCTCCGCATCTGAGTAAGCCGCACGCCCACCCAAACGCACGAGAGCTCCCGCCACCCCATCGTTGGAAGGTGCTGCACGCACTTGAACCATCCATGGGCCCGGACATAACTTCGATACGGCTTTGTCAGCCGCGCGGTCCCGGTCAACCGCACCCTCACCCCGCAGCTCAGCCAGCTTCCTGACAATTGCGTCATCATGCAGGCGGGTCAGGCTCTCCTCATATTTCCCGATCGCTCCGGCTACATCCCCCTTCATTTCGAGGTAAGCGGCATCTGCCCTCAATTTCCGCGCTACCCTTATGTCTTCGGGAGTCTGCGCCTCCGCAATTCCCGGGATTGACATCGACACACACAACAACAGCCAACACACGCAACGGATCATCTTCATACGGGGTAAGTCTGGGATTGCAAACAGCTATGCCTCACCAGGCGACGTCATCCATTAGCCTTGGCCGCCTACGCCTGGCACAAAACAACACAAACCACCGTAGCACGCCTTCATCAGCCCGGCAACCGGACCTCCCGGATTACCGGCGCATATCGGCTTTCATGTTTTCCACCATTAGTCAGCCTTATCACGAGCCCCTATTCCCCTGTGGAACAACAAAAACGCACACGCCCGACAGACGACGGGCCTGATCACGAGCGTAGTCGAATGACTCGATCATGAGCGTAGTCGAATGACTGACGCCATCGCCTCCGGATCTTCACCGAGCCTCTCTTCCCAAACCACCGAACGTATCATCCCACCCAAAAACCCTCTTCCGGAGGGGGTGGCTTCAGCC
>JAPXRV010000210.1:0-2953 GCA_033813415.1 Opitutales bacterium
AAAAAACGGCCTGATTGTCGTTGGTGATACGTTCGCCGTTCTGAGGCGCATGCATGGTGTAAGTCCATACAGCACAGGCGATTGAGCCCCTGGCTGCAGGCAGCATCACCCGCTGGTACATGCTGTGCCCGCCAGGCCGGAAGCCTTCCAGCCGGTCGATAGGCGGCAGGTTGCGTTGCGGGTCGGTGAAGGTCACCAGCTCTCCATGGATCAGATCCCAATCTCCGGTCGGGCGGCCGAAGCGCGGTGTGCCGATCTCCTGCTGCCTGCGGGCGTCGGCCAGTGGATCGGCGGTGCCCTGAGACAGGATCAGCCCTTCCGGCACCTCGAGGGCCGGGAACCCGGCGTGGAGATGGTAGAGCCTGCCCCAGACCACGGCTGGTTCGATGCTGCGGGCCTGGGCGCAGAAGCGGTTGAACCAAATATAGGCCACCCGCTCAATGACCTGTTCCTTGCCGTGGCCCTTGATGGCCTCTTCGAGCTTCTTGATGGCCTCGGTGCTTTCCCGGCGGGCGGCGCTGTTTTCAGCCAGCACCAGTTTCAGCTTGGCGGAGACCTGCTCCAGCAGAGACCGCCGGGCATATTGAGCGAATCGTTTTAATTTTAGTGTTTCCATTAAGTTAGACTCCTGCACTCAAACGCCGGACCGAATTTGCGCCGAACTGTTTTTTGTACTGATCCAGATTCAAAACTGCGCAGCCAGCGGCACAGGGTACTGACCAATCGTTATGCGTGATAGGCAGAGACCGCTTCAGTTCATCCTGTTTTGCCAGCAACAAAGCTGGCTCCAGGCTGGCCATAGAGATCAATACAACGTAGTGGATGGGTTTTGTAGCTTTCCCGCTGAGGGACCGAAACCATGAGCTGTCCCGGTACTTCCCGGCTAAATCAGGTATGAGGTTTCCGGTCAGCAGTTTTGTTTTGAACGCCTCTGGATTGGCTGCTCCCGGCATATCAGGATCTTTGACTTCGATAAATACGAATCGGTCATTGAACTCGGCAATGAAGTCCACTCTCTTGATGGTGCTGGGATTGTGCAAGGCATCATCATCAAAGATGATCGCTTCCATGGCCGCGCTAAAGTCAAACTCCAAATCATTCTCAGCTAACACTGTCATCAAGCACCTCCCAATGAGCGCTTGATCTCTTCATCGTAAAGATCGCTGAATGTATTGGCGATAGCATTGCTGTTCAGTTGTCGATAATCATCGGCAGACTGAACACGCACATCTCCATTTTCCCTGGAAAGTGAATGAAATCTGATGTGGTCCCCTGCATCCGTGTTGACGAGAAGATCAAACCACTTGAGCAGCACATAATCGTGGGTCGCCAGAATGATCTGCTGGCCGCTACGAGACAGCTCCAGCATTGTCTGCACGAGCAGCTTCATCAGCTGTGGGTTTAAGTTTGACTCTGGTTCATCCCAGAACAACGAGCCTGTAACACCGGGGACAAGGGAACAATTTTGCAATAGTCTTTGTAGTACACCGAATTTCCGAAACCCTTCCGCCATCATATTGGGGCTGAACACATCTTTTCTTTGCGGCGAAAAATAGGTCAGCTTGCCATCCTTGGCCTTTCCGTCGGCATATTCAATGTAGGTGCCGGGCTGGAACGACATTTCTCCGGCATCCAGAGAAAAACGTCCTTCCATTTTGTTCACCAAGTTTTCGAGCAACCACTCTTCTTTTTCTCGTGGCTCCTGGCCAGCGTCATTGAGAAGTTTGGCTGCCAAATCAAAATAGGTTTCATCGAACATGAGTTTGAGAACATTCGCATCCACCTCGATGTTTCCGAAGCCTCTCAGAAATGTCAGGAGTTCCTTCGTGGGAATGAAGATAGGACTCAAGCTATAGCGCTCGTAATCACTATTCTCTTCTACGGTGACTGATTTTGAATTTGAGCGAAATTTCAGAGCGATCCCTTTGTCGGAAACGAAACTGGCGCGCATCGAGGCATCTTCAGCCACCCCTATTTTGCGCATTTTTCCAAGCTTCCGATCTGGAGGGAGAAAGACATTGAGCAGCTTATTCGTTACAGCCTCTTTTATCTCTTTATCCGACACGTCTTCTTGGTCATTCAAGCCATTATTCGCCGAGCAAAGAGCGTAGGCAGCCTTCAGTAAATGGCTTTTCCCAGTACCGTTTTCGCCAATGATCACATTGATCTTGGCGGAAAAATCGATGGACAAGTCATTGAAGACGGTGAAATTTTTCAGGGTCAGCTGTGTGATCATATTTGAATCCTTTTTCCTTTGCGGATTTCATCCAGCAGCGCCTCGCGCATGGATTCCAGGTAGCGTTCCACGTCTGTTTCGTCGGCCAGCCAAGCCTTGTCGAAAGAGACCTTCACCGAGCGGCTGGGCACATATTCGATGCGCGGTTCCGGTTTGGCGGGTGGCGTGGGTTTCGTACCTTCATCCGGCGTGGCGGTTTTACCGGGTTCCGGCGCAGGCTTTGGTGTTGGTGCCGGTTGCGCCCAGGAGGTCATCTGCGAAAGCAGGCGCTGGTAGTCGCTTTCCTCAAACCGGCGCAGGGTGTCGCGGATGACGGCAATCAGCTTCTGGCGCTCGATGGCCGCGTTGAATTCGTTGAACGGGCGGGTGACCTGCTCCTGCTGCTCGCCGTTCAGTGCGCCGAACTCAGCCATGCCGCAGAGGCGGCCTTTGAGGGCCGCGACCGTTTCCTTGGCCTTGGCAATCTCGGCCTCGATCTGGGCCGTGACCTTCTCCTGCAGGGTTTCGACTTGCGTCTTCACCTGCTGCATGCGGTTGCCCTTGAAGCATTCAGGATCGGTCAGGCTGGCGACTACCTGAGTGGATTCGTCGCCATCGATGTAGGCGAAGTTGGGCTCCTGGCTTTGAACGAACTTGCGGGCGTTATCGAAGATACCTTTCTGCGGGCCGCTCATGAACTTGCGGACAGGATCGATGACGCTTTCCTTCATATCGAGC
>JAPXRV010000211.1:0-2928 GCA_033813415.1 Opitutales bacterium
TTGGACATGCTTTTTTCTCCTTTTTGGTAGTCTGTTCATAGCTTGCCCTCCTGTCCAGTTTTCCGGGGCCACTTCAAGGATCGGGCAAAGCGTCAGCGTGCTTAGAAGGCACTTGTTCTCCGGGATCGAAGATTGCCAACAAGCTTTCGACCGTTGAGAGCGAAAACCGGAATTTTGGTCGCATTAGAACCGCCCGGTATTCCGCCAGCATTGGCGAATTCCACGCCAATCGAATTTTCCCATCCATTGCTGCCCGCAGAATCTGGTCGCAGGTGCCCCCAGCGGTCAGTGCTGCGGAGACCAAGACATTCGTATCGATCACCCAGATAGGGACAGGCATCAGTCAGGTTGTTTGGATTGAGCTGAGCTGCGCTCTCCTCTGTAGGCAGCGATTTCCGCGTTGATAGCGTCCATCGATAACGTGGAAGCTCCAGAGCGAGCGGCTTCCGCTTGAGCCGCATCCAAAGCACGTCCTAGTAACAAACGGCGCAAGGCATCGAGATCGACTTCAATACCTCGACCGCTAGTGGGGATCAGGTAGGCTGCAGGGACTCCGTTCTGTGTGATTACCTGCGGGCCGTCTTGTGAAACTTTGGCCATGACCTTGCCCGGTTGTCTTGAGAGCTCTCGTGTTGAAATGAAGGAGACCATTTTGCAATGTCTGACATTTGTCAGCGATTGTCAAGCATACTGAGGCACAACAACAAGCTGGCAAATGACAACCCTGGGATTCCGCTTGTTGGAATAGCGAATGCTGACATGCGATTCCGATGGGATTTGCATTAATGCAACGGCTGTTAGTTAGGGAAGAAAAGGGGGCAGCGGCGGGACGGAAGGAGGCGCGATGAGGGATACTCCCGCTACTAGAGGAATCGAAGAGGGCGCGAGTAAGAAGCTCAGATCCAGAGGGATTGTTCTTCGCGGATGCGGTCGTTCCGGATGGAGGAGCGGACCGAGCGCATGAGTTCCATCATGAAGCAGACGTTGTGCTGGATGAGCAATTGGATGCCCAGCATTTCGCCAGCCCGCAGCAGGTAGTGGATGTAGGCGCGGGAGAATTCGCGTGAGGCTTTGCAGGGCAGGCGCTCGTCGAGTGGCTGATCGTCGTTTTTGAAGCAGGCATTGCGCAGGTTGAGGTGGGTCTTCCCTCCGTGTTCCACCGGGCGGATGAGCGCGCCGCCGTGGCGGGCGATGCGGGTGGGGTGGACGCAGTCAAAGGTGTCGATTCCGTGATGGATCCCTTCCCATATATCATGGACGCCGCCGATGCCGAGCAGGTGGGTGGGGCGGTCTTTCCGGAGAGGACGGGATGCCCTGCCGATGACTTCGAACATCTCCTCACGGGTACCGCCGAGACAGCCTCCAATGGCCTGTCCGAAAAAGGGGTGCTCGTTGACAAATCCCGCGCTTTCTTTGCGCAGGTCCTCGTAGACGCCGCCTTGTACAATACCGTAGAGGACCTGTTTGCCGTTGGTCATGGCATGGTAGGCATCGAGGCTGCGCTTCTCCCATCGGTGGCTGAGCTCCATGGAGCGGGCTGTGTAGTCGCGGGTCACATTATAGGGGGAGCACTCATCGAGGACCACGATGAGATCCGCCCCGAGCTGGATCTGGGTTTGGATGGAGGTCTCGGGTGTGAGGTAGTGCCGGGTCCCGTCGATATATGAAATGAAGTGGGCGCCGTCTTCGGAAATCTCGACCAGTTTTCGCTCGGTTCCATGCTGGCGCTTGCCCTTTATCTCGTCCGCCACCCATCCGTTGCCGAGGCTGAAGATCTGAAATCCACCGGAGTCGGTGAGCACGGGGCCATGCCAATCGGTCATGCGATGGAGTCCGCCTTGTCGTTCAACAAACGGTCCGCCCGGGTTGAGGAAGAGGTGGTAGGTGTTGGCGAGGATGATTTCGGCCCCGCACTCCCGCATCTGATCCATGGTGAGCCCCTTTATGGCGGCCTTGGTCGCACAGAAGATGAAGTGCGGCGTTTCGATGGTTCCGTGCGGGGTTTCCAGCAGGCCGGTGCGGGCATGGGTGCCGCTTGCCTGGGACGTGATTTCAAATGAAAAGCCTTCGGGGGGAGTGTGGTTCATGATCCGGAGGAAAACGACATGGGTCTATGATTCGTATGCGGAAAGGGATTGTCTGTAGCGGATACGATCCTCCTTGGGAAGCGCAAATGCGGCGAGATATAGAATCGGGGTATCGAGCAGGGCGACTCCCACTCGCAGGAACCATGTGCCGAGAATGTAGGTTTTCCAGACAACCGGCAAGGGGAGCGGGCTGGGAGCCAGGATGACCCAAGCCAGCAGGCTGAAGATGGTGTTGTCGATAAGGGCGGAGATCCAGGTGGACGCGTTGTTGCGGAGCCAGCGGTGGCGGTTGTGGCTGATCTTCCGGATGCGTTGGTAGATCCAGATGTCGAGGATCTGACTCCCCATGTACGCGCTGAGGCCTGCTACGAGAATAGCGGGAACCGGGGTGAAAACGGCGGCGAGGTGCCGGTGGTTGTCCAGTGCCCATTGCCAGTCTCCGGACGCCTGCGCTTCGCTGAGTGGACGGATGCCGATCCCGAAGATCATAAAGGCCGTCATCAGGATAAGTCCGGAAAACCCGAGTAGCACGGCTTTGCGTGCGTGATCCGGTCCGTAATACTCAGTGAGAATATCGGTGCCAAGGAAGGTGGTGGCAAACAACACCGTCCCCAACGCCACCGGGTCGGGAAACACCGAGAACTGAACGGCCTTGAGCACGTGAAGATTGGCTGCCACAATTGCGATGCAAATGTACGCAGTGACACCCATCGCTCCGAATATCCGGAGCATCAACAACAGGGATCCGAAAGCGAAAACCAGCAGTGCGGCTTTGACCATTTCGGGGGGAAGCGCATGCATCCCTTCGAGGAGAGACTCGATCACGGCAATATCAAAAAAA
>JAPXRV010000212.1:0-2922 GCA_033813415.1 Opitutales bacterium
CTTCAGGCAAACCAAGACGGTCAAACAAACCCTGAATCCAATCCCATAGGATTACCGGATTCCCGTCCGAAATGAAGTAAGCCTTGCCGGATACCTTCTCCGGATCACGCATGAGCACATCATAGGCACACAAGTGTGCGTGCGCAGCATTCGCGACATGGGTTATATCCACCCGATTGGTGCCATCGCCCACCCGGATCATTCTTCCAGCCTGTGCCCTTGCCACCAGCCGGGGAATAAGATTCGGGTCACCCACTCCCCAGATCAGATGAGGACGCAAGGCCACAACCGGAAGCTGTCCCCGATGCGCCGGATCCAGGGCAATCTGCTCGGCCTCGCACTTCGACCGGGCATAATCGCACAGCCAATTCTGCCCGTAAGGGGTCCGCTCGTCCCATCCGCAGATCGGCTCACCATTGAACACCACACTCGGTGTGCTCGTGTATACCATCCGCTTCACCCCGTGCATGAGGCAGGCATTCACCACATTCCGGGTCCCATCCACATTGATCCGCTCGTAATCTGCGGACTTGCCCCACATTCCCGCCTTGGCTGCCACATGGAATACGGTATCAACTCCATCCATTGCGTCATCCACCGAGGATCGGTCGGATACATCCCCACTCAGATACTCAACGCCTGGCAAACGGGCGGGTTCCGGGACCGTGGAGCGCTGAAGCGATGTGACGTCTATTCCGCGCGCCACCAGCATCCGGCAGATCTCACTGCCGAGAAAACCATTTCCGCCTGTTACCAGCACGCTCATATTTGTATCCCATTCAACCGGGCACGGGACTGACCCCATATGGCTTTTGCTTCGCATACCGGGCGGCGAGGCTCAAACGATGAATCTTGGCATTGTGGCGCACATCCACAGGTAGACTGCGGCATACAAAAAAGTGTTCAACCGGAAGATGGCTTCCATGCCGCTCACGGACACTAGACACGACCCGTTTGACAAAACCCGCGATATCACCGGAGGCCAGTCTCAACTCTGGCTCGGGCTCGAGGACCAAGGCAGGCAAATCATTCCATTTGATCAACGCACAACGCTTCAATCCTTGCACATTCTGAAACAGGGCTTCGACACATTCAGTGTAAAGCCAACCCGCCTCCGTGCGAACCGCTTCAACCATCCGCCCACAAAACCACAACCAGCCACGCGCATCCAAATACCCGAGATCGCCCATCCGGTGCCACAAGCGGCCATCATGTTCCACCTTGGAAAGCGCGCTTGCCGCCGGCGAACGGTAGTAGGCCCGCGTCATGGTGGGACCACTCACCAGAATCTCGCCAATCGAACCCTGAGGCAAGAACCTGAGGTTCTGCCAGGGGACCAGAACTTCATTCAAACGGGGTTCAATGATCCGGACCTCCACTTCATCAAATGGCAACCCAACGCAAATCCCGTTTCCGGACGCACTCGAATGCTCCGTTCCACCCAGCACATCCCGGTCGCACACCGCGCTTACCGGGAGGCACTCGGTCGCCCCATAGGGCGAGGCCATCACCCCGCCCGGAATCAAGGCACGGTATTCCCGGTAAAGCGGAACCGGTGCGGCCGCTCCGGCAACCAGAATCCGGCGGATGGACTCCAGTATGATTCCCTTCTCCCGGCAATACCGGCCGATGATCCGCCAGATGACCGGCGAGCCGAAGGCATTGGTCACACCATATCGAAGGATCGCCGCCACCGCTTTGGCAGGATTCAGCGTGGCCGGGCGACTCGGATTGATGTCCGGCAACACGGTAGTCAAACCCATGGTTGGATTAAAAAGCGAAAACACCGGCAGAAAAGGGATATCCACCTCACCAGCCTCAATCCCAAAACGCGCCTGCAACATGCGAACCTGCCCCAGAAACATCCCGTGCTGATAGCAAACTCCCTTCGGCGCACCGGTTGAACCCGAGGTGAACAGGATCGCCGCAAGATCATCTTCACCCACCACCGGATAACGCATGCCGGAATGCTTCCATGCGGCCACCGGATCCGATGATTCAACCTCCCGGAAAAACCGCTGCCCAACACGCAGCCGCAAAACCACACTTCGAAACGACGAACGGAAGATTCTGCCGATCCAATGCGCCACGCCAATCCCGATCATCACATCCGGCCGCGCATGTGCCACCGCCCTCCGGAATTTCCCGAGCCCCATTCCGGGATCAATCACGATGGGAACCGCACCAAGCCGCATCAGCGCAAAAACCAAC
This sequence comes from Opitutales bacterium, assembly GCA_033813415.1. Lineage (GTDB taxonomy): Bacteria > Verrucomicrobiota > Verrucomicrobiia > Opitutales > JAFGAQ01 > JAFGAQ01. The sequence goes on from JAPXRV010000212.1 coordinate 2,212, forward strand.
AGGATCAGATCCATTCCGGGCCGGACCAACAGCAATACCTTCTGCCCCGGGCGCACCCCACGGACATGCAGCCAGGCGCAGCATTTGCGTGCAAGGGCCTGCAGTTCGCCATAGCTCCATCTCTCCTCACCGATGAACTCACCCTCTTCCGTCCATCGTGGCCGGATCACCGCATCCTGTCCAAGAATCGCCCCTTCCATTCGGAAAAGATTGCCAGCAATGTTCGCGTCCCGGTGAGCCCCTTTCCAATCGTTATTGGATGCGCAAGTGGATTCTTCGGATTCAATCGGGCACAAAGTCATCTCGCGTGTCCCTATCAATCAAGGGTTTGACGGACCACTTCCTCCAGGTCCCGCAAAGTGTAGGGCTTTCGGATCGCTCCCTTGAACCCGAACCGTTCATACTGCAGCATCACCGGATCATTCGGATGCCCGCTCGAAACCACCGCAACCACATCCTTGTCGTATTCCTTAAGCTTCCGGATCGCCTCAAGTCCGCCCATTCCACCCGGCACCGTAAGATCCATCATCACCATGCGGAACGGGTTCCCGCTTTCTTTCGCCTTTCGGTAAACCCGCAACGCCTCGTGACCATCATCCGCGAAATGCGCCTGAAAACCCAGGTAATCGAGCATATCACCGATCGTCTGCTGGATCATGGCATCGTCATCCATCACCAAAATGGATCCGTACCCGCGCACCGGAGCAGCCT
>JAPXRV010000213.1:0-2892 GCA_033813415.1 Opitutales bacterium
ACATCGCTCCCGGTGGCCGTCATATGGTTTTGGAGCGGGAAGGCTCGGGGTTGACGACGGCGTATCGCCTCCGCATGAACGATGATCCACCGGTGAATTCATGCAGACCCTCCGTGGATGTCCTTTTCCAATCGGTGGCCGAAACTTATCTGGGCGGAATTATATCGGTGATCATGACCGGTATGGGTGAGGACGGAACGGCCGGAGTCGATCGAATCCGCAAGAGGGGAAATTGCATTTCACTGGCGCAGAACGAGGCGACTTGCGTTGTCTACGGCATGCCGCGTTCTGTTGCCGAAAAGGGACTTGTTGACGAGGTTATTCCATTGGATGGAATAGCCCCACGTATTTCAGAATTGCTCAGTCAGAGAAAGGGAAATTGACCTAACATGCCAATCAGTACCGAAGAGTTTAATCTTCTGCGGGATTTCATCATCAAACACAGCGAGATTGATGTGAAGCCGGAGAAGACCTACCTCCTTGAGAGCAGGTTGACCCGGATGATGGTGGAGATGGGGGCAACGAACTTCAAGGAGTTCTACCTCAACGCGCAGAAGGATACATCGGGCAAGCTTCGGGAGCGTATCATCGATGCGATGACGACGAACGAGACTTTCTGGTTCCGGGATACCAAGCCCTGGGGTCTCATGAAGGAGACGATACTGCCGCAGTTGGTGGAGCTGGTCCGGACGCGGGCAAAAACGCGGATCCGGATTTGGTCGGCCGCCTGTTCGACGGGTCAGGAACCTTATTCAATCGCCATGCTTCTGGACGATTACATCAGCACGAAGCGACCGGCGGGTGTGACCATGGACAATTTTGAGATTCTGGCCACGGACATTTCTCCGAGTGTCTTGTTTTTGGCGAACTCGGGCCGCTATAATCAACTGGCGATGTCCAGAGGTTTGAGCGAGGAATACAAAGCAAAATACTTCACCACAAACGGCAAAATCTGGGAAGTGTCTCCGGCTCTCAAGAAACGGATCACCTTCAAGAAGTTCAATTTGCAGGACCATCCGTCCGCCTTGGGCTCATTCGAGTTCATATTGTGCCGGAACGTGGCGATCTATTTTTCGGATGGTTTCAAAAAGGAGCTGTTCCGGCGGTTTCATTCCGTGTTGAACAATCCCGGCTTGTTCCTGCTTGGGGCATCGGAATCGCTCGTTGGGTATTCCTCGGATTTCGATTTGGTTGAAGGCCAGGGTGCAATTTTCTACAAAAAGAAATAAGGTAAACGCATGAAAATATTGAGTGTGGACGATTCAATGGTGATGTTGCGGATCATATCCGATGCGGCGGCAGTAATTGGCGCCGAAACGGTCACCGCGCGAAATGGGACCCTTGCGCTCAAGGTTCTTGAGGAACAGGGTAGTGATATTTCGATGATCCTTCTGGATTGGAACATGCCCGGAATGACCGGTCTGGAGTTCCTTCAGAAGGTGAAGTCGGATCCCAGATGGAAAGACATCCCGGTCATGATGGTGACCAGTGAGGGTAATCCCGACAATGTGAAAAAAGCACTGATTGCTGGCGCCACAAACTATTTGGTCAAGCCGTTTGCGCAGGAGGACCTTGAGTCCAAGATCATGCAGTGCCTTGGTCAGGGTTTTTGACTTTCCCGCCCGCTTCCCTTATCTTTTTCTGATCCGAATATCCCATGAATCTCGATTCCCACATCACGGAGAAGCTCAGGCAGTGTGAACTACCGGCCTTGCCTGTGCTTGCGCACAAAATCATGCGTATGACTCAGGATCCGTATGTGGATCCAAATGACATCGCGGATCTGGTGAAAATGGACATGTCGCTTTCGACATCCGTTCTCAGGGTGGCGAATTCGGTGGCGTTCGGATATGCCGGGAAGGTTTCGAGTATCGGAGAAGCGGTATCGCGCATCGGTTTGACGCGCATGCGGGATATGGTCCTGTCGGTATCACTGGTAAGTCAGTTCAGGACCTTGAAGGGCATCGATTTCTGTCAGTTCTGGAATCATTGCCTCTCTGTGGGGTTGGCAACCGAGATTATTGAGAATCGCGCCAGAAATTTGTCTCAGCGGCATCGGGACTACACCTATACATCGGGATTGCTGCACAAGGCCGGAATACTTCTGCTTGCTCAAAACTTTCCGGATGAATACCAGAAGGTGCTGGAGGAAGTGGCCAATCAGGAGCGGGATCTTTGGGAGCTGGAAAAGGAGCACCTTGGCATCACCCACAATGAAGCTTCCCATATTGTTTTCCAGAAGTGGCAGTTCCCTTCGGAGGTGGCCGACGTTGCCCTGTATTACAATGATCCGGAGCATGTTCCGGAGGCTTCCCGCGAGATCACCTACATGGTGCATATCGCCAATTTCGCCTGTTTGAATCAGGGGATTGGGGTAGGGATCGACCGGTTTCCGGTCAGTTTCTATGATCCGGCATGGGAGTCTATCGGGCTTTCGGTGGATGATATCCCATCGATTCTGGAAGCGGTGAATGAGCAGACTCAGAAGGCCCGTGAGATCCTTGAGGCTGCGTCAAAATAGAGTCCGTTTGGTAAAAAATACCACCATGACACTGCATTCAGCGCGGGCAAGCCGCTTGAGTGCTCTTGAATGTTCGGGGAAGTCAGCCTTTTGGTCTGGCTGGAATACCATTATTGTTTTAGTTTCCGCGAAGATGATGCGGCTCTAAGAATGCGGTCGCTCAAGCTGAGCCAATCGGGCGTTTCGGGTAGTCGATCAATGAGAATGCAATCGAAGCCCGCGTGATCCGCATGGTGAAGCACGCTGTAGAGGTGGCGGGCACAATCCGCAGGGTTCCCGTTATTGGAGAGATAATAGCAGCCTTCCTTATGCCCGTGTGCGGTGGGTTGATCGGGATTGGGTTTGATCCGGATTCTGGCGCAGGAGGGCGG
>JAPXRV010000214.1:0-2884 GCA_033813415.1 Opitutales bacterium
CCTGTTGGACACGATTCGCAAGACGAACGTGGTTTCGGGTGAGTTCGGAGGCATCACTCAACACATTGGCGCCTATCAAATCACGTATAAGGACCGATTGATCACTTTCCTTGACACTCCGGGTCACGCCGCGTTTTCAAAAATGCGCGAGCGCGGAGCAGAGGTCACCGACATCGCAATCCTTGTTGTGGCGGCTGACGACGGATTCATGCCCCAAACGGACGAAGCGCTCAAGTTCGCCAAACGCTCGCAGGTTTCCATCATGGTGGCGATCAACAAGATCGACTCGAAGGGAGCTAATATTGACCGCGTCAAACAACAGATGCAGGAACGCGGTATCGCCTCGGAGGATTGGGGCGGAGAAACCATCGCGGTTCCTGTGTCAGCGCTCAAGGGTGATAATATAGAGCAGCTTATGGAGATGATCCTCCTACAGGCTGAAGTGATGGAACTGAGGGCCAATCCGGACGCGGAAGCGCAAGGAGTCATCATCGAGTCCCAGATGGAACAAGGCCGTGGCCCCACCGCCACCGTGATCGTTGAAAGAGGCACACTCAAGACCGGGGATTCTCTGGTCTGTGATACCATTTACTGTAAAGTCCGTTCCATGCTGGACGACAACGGCAAACCGGTAAAGGTCGCACCTCCCTCCACTCCGGTGAAGGTGATTGGCTGGTCGGACGTTCCTGATGCGGGAATGGGCTTTGAGCGGGTCAAAAACGACAAGGAAGCAAAGCGTATTGCCGAAGATAACATCCAGGAAGCCCGCAAGCGTGAATTGGCAGAGGCCGAAGCGATGCCGGCGCGGAAAACGTCCATCGAGGATCTATTCCAAGCGATAGAGAGCAATCAGAAGAAGACCCTGCGGTGCATCCTAAAGGCGGATGTGCACGGATCAGTCGAAGCGATTCGCAGCAGTCTTGAGGAAATCAAGAGTGACAAGGTGTCGCTGGAGATTCTGGATGCGGAAGTTGGCCCGGTGTCGAAAAACGACGTGGATAGGGCTGCCACCTCGAAGGCAACCGTGATTTGTTTCAACATTGGCACCGAAAACGGTGTCCGTGGTTTGGCGAAGCATCACGGGGTCAACCTTTACCAAGGCAATATCATCTACGAATTGATCGACACGGTTAAAGAACTGATGTCCGATCTTCTCGAGCCCGAGCTGCACGAGATTCATATCGGTTTCGCCGAAATACGTCAGGTTTTCTCCGTTGGCAAAGGAACGGTGGCTGGTTGCATGATCACAGAAGGCAAGATCAACCGCGACAAGCCCGCCCGTCTGCGCCGCAAGGGAGAAATCATTGCGGAAGCACGGATCGACACCTTGAAGCGATTCAAGGATGATGTAACCGAAGTGCGCACGGGCTTTGAGTGCGGTATCCGCATCGCCAACTTCGACGACTACCGTGAGGGTGATCAGATCGAGTGCTTTGATATTGAAAAACGCAAACCCGCACTCTAACGCCCTGGAGGCCAGAACGGCAGTCAACCCTTTCGGTCGCATCCGTCCCTTGATGAGAATGGGCGGAGAGACTGAGGGTTGACCCTTAGGTAACTGTCCCCTACTCTCTCGTCATGGCAAATCGAATGGTCAGAGTCAATTCGCTCGTTCATCGGGAACTGAGCGACATCCTCCACTCCGAGTTTCAGCTCGAATCTGTTGGGATTACCCTCACCGAAGTGGATGTGGCGCCGGACCTCCGGACCGCGCGGGTATTCTACTCCGTGATAGGAGATGAATCCAAGGTTCAGGAAGCGGCCAAGCTCTTCCGCAAGGTAAAGGGCAGGCTCCGGTTCCTCCTCGGCAACCGGATTACGCTCAAATACATGCCGAACTTCTCCTACCACTATGACTCGTCGATCCAGAGAGGCAGTTCGATCATCGAGCTTCTGGATGATCTGGATGACCAGCCCGAAAGGAACGATCATCGTGAGTGAGGAAGTCTACTATCCAGCGTTCTCACCAAACTTTCCTTCTCTGGTTGCGAGTCTTCACGGCAAAAAGGTGGCCGTCTGGGGACATCTCCGACCGGACGGAGACTGCATTGGATCGCAGGTGGCCTTGGTTCGCGTCCTCAGGGAGATGGGAGTGAATGCTTTTGCCGTCAACGCTCACCCGATTCCCTATAACCTCGGGGCGTTTGTGGGCGACACGCCCTTTTTTCTTCCAGATAGTCCGGATCTACCGGAAGCGGACGAAACCATCACCGTGGATTGCTCGACACTCGATCGCATCGGATCTTCCGCAGCTTTACTCAAGGGAAAAATCCTCCTCGCCGTCGATCATCACATCTCGAATCCCGGATTCGGGCTGCAAAACTGGATCGACACCGATTCAGCCGCTACCGCCGAAATCCTGGCCGGCGTATTCTGCGATTGCGGCGTCCGGATGGATGCGACGACCGCACAGGCACTCTACGTCGGCATCGCCACCGACACCGGACATTTCCGCTACCCGGCAACATCCCATAGGGTTTTCAGCCTCTGTTCGCATTTGCTCGATTGCGGGGCCAGACCTGCGGAAGCCGCGCATGAACTCTTTGAAAAGGAAAGCATCGGCCGACTGCGCCTGCTTACCCTTTTTCTGGAATCGCTGGAGTTCCACCACGACAACCGGGTCTGCATCGGATTCATCCGGCACGCCATGTTCGGGGAAACAGGAACGGACCGCTCACAGGCGGAGGGCTTCGTCGACTTCCCGAGAAGTATCGACTCCGTAAAAGTCGCCGTTCTCATCGAGGAACAAGCCGATGGCTCCTACAAGGGAAGCCTCCGATCCAAACGTCCATCGGTGCGGGTGGACCAGGTGGCCGCTGCCTTTGGCGGAGGCGGGCACGCTTGTGCGGCCGGCTTCGAATGCCGCTCAACGCTCCAGGAATTC
>JAPXRV010000215.1:0-2856 GCA_033813415.1 Opitutales bacterium
AGATACGCCTGACCCTGAGCCCGCTGCGGTTCTGTGAACTGACCAATGGCCGGCGGGCGTTTGACATTAGGCATTCCCTCGATTGAGTTGCAGCTCTGAAGCCGTTCCTATGGAAGGGACGGAACGCATCAATCATGAGTAAGGAAAGTGTATCAGTCTATTTTGGAACCATGACCGGGAACGCCGAGGAGCTGGCCACCCGGACGCGGGACGCAATCGCGGATCTTGGAATAAAAGTCACGATGGAGGATCTTGCCAAAGTCCCAGCGGCACGTATCGCCGGGGATGGCGAGGCGGTATTCGTGATATCGACATGGGGCGATGGTGAACCACCGGACGAGGCGGAAGAGTTTTACTATGCCGTGGTGGATGGAAAAGCCGGCAGCATCGAAAACCTCCGGTATGCGGTGGTGGCGCTCGGAGATTCATCCTATGATGATTTCTGTGGATGTGGCCGCAAACTGGATGATGCGCTGGAGAAACAGGGGGCGCAGCGAGTCCTCAGCCGGGTGGACTTGGACATCGACTACGACGAGGGCTTTGAGGGGTGGCTCGAGAGCTATCTCGCTTACCTGCAGGATCGCTGATTGGCAATGGTGCCCGGAAAGGGACTTGAACCCTTACACCTTTCGGCACCAGATCCTAAGTCTGGCGTGTCTGCCAATTCCACCATCCGGGCTTGATCGCGAAGCGGACCAAATTGGTTCGCTGGCGTTGTTAAGTCCATGACTATTCGACTCCAGCCCGGACAATCAACCCCAAAAACGCTTTTCGCACTTTACAATACGAATTTGTCCTGAAGATTCGAGACGCTTCATGAACCCGACGACACCATCTGAATCATCCGGCAGCGGAATGCCGCCTGCAGCTATCGAGGGAACCCTCCCGACCGTGCTCGCGCCGATGCAGGATGTGACAACGTTGCCGTTCATGAAGGTCATCGCGCGGTGTGGCAGTCCCGACATCTTTTTCACCGAGTATTTCCGGGTGTATCCGCACTCGAGCTTGGAGAAGCACATTCTCGCATCGATCACCTCCAACGGAACCGATCGTCCAGTCATTGCGCAGGTTCTGGGGAATAGCTTGCCGGATATCCGGCGGATCACGGCATTGCTGCAGCGGCATCCAGTGGCTGGTATCGACCTGAATGTGGGATGCCCGGCTCCGAAGATCTACAAAAACAAGGCAGGTGGTGGCTTGCTCGCTGATCTCCCCTTGCTCGACCGGATACTCGAGACGCTGCGGGAATCGATCACGGAAACCCGATTCTCGGTCAAGATCCGATTGGGTTTCGACTCCTTTGAGCCCTTTGAGCCGGTGCTTGAACTCATCCGGAAGCACCGGGTGGGCTTTGTGACCATCCACGCGCGAACGGTTCGTGAGATGTATCGGGGCGAACCCCACTACGAGTTCATCGCAAAGGCCTGCTCGTGCCTCGACATTCCGGTTATCGCCAACGGCAACCTCAGTTCGCCGGCCAAGGCGATCCGCATCGCACGTGAAACCGGTGCGGCCGGTGTGATGATCGGGCGGGATGCGATCCGCAATCCGTGGATCTTCCGTCAGATCCGGGAGGCTACGCAGGGGATGGAGCCCTTCCAGCCGACATTAGCTGATGTCAGAACCTACATTGACTGGATTTACACGGCCAATCCCGGCCGTCCTGATGCTACCGAGCGTGCCCGGGTCAGCCACCTGAAGAAGTTCGTCAACTTTATCGGGCAGGGAGTGGATCCGCAGGGACGTTTCGTTAAAACCATGCGGCGGGCGGAGAATTCGACCGACTTTTTCCGGGTCTGCGACCATTTCCTCATCGAAGGCGGCCGCGATGCCGAACCCTTCCCGATGGAGCCCTACGCCGGCGTGGTCGCACGCCCCAACTGCGAATAGCCCCCGGCTGTGCCCGGAGGACGCCTGACGTTTTACTTCGGTCAGAGCCTGTTGTTTGTTCCCATGTTTTATGGGTTCGGTCTCGGATGGTATGACAAACTTGGGCAGACCAATGCCTTTCTGATCGCACTGGCGGCCTGGATCATCCAACTGGTCGTGGCCAATCTTTGGATCAGGCGCTTCCGGCATGGTCCACTCGAAGGGCTTTGGCGGTGGCTTTGTTTTCTCCCTGGTCGGTCATCGACCGGCAGGTCATCCTCCCTATCATGAAAACGTTCTGTCTGGGTGGACAGTGCATGGTTGACGCATGATGGGCGTTCCAATACCTTCATGTGGATATGACTGATTCGCCATCCCACCCGAAAGATCCCCTTCACGGCATCACGTTGGAAATGGTGTTGCGGGCGATGGTGGATTTGCACGGATGGAATGCGCTGGCGCAGCAGATTCAGATCCGCTGCTTCATGTTCGATCCTACAATCCGCTCCAGTCTCACGTTTTTGCGCAAGAATCCTTGGGCGAGGAAAGAACTGGAGGATTGGTACGTTTACGAGCTGACGCGCAATAGAATCCAACGCCCGGCAAAAGCGGAGCAGGGTTCGCCTCAAAATGCTGCCAAGATCGCAAAGGAAGACTCCATTTGAGTGGAATGCGTGAGTGTTCCGATCCGACGTTTTTGGATTGAAGACGAAGAGGATCTCACGCAAAGCCGCAAAGGGAGGATGAATAGGGAGATTCTTAGCGTAGCGGAACGCGTGAGCGTTCCGTTTTCCGGATTGTCGAATCGAAAAAAAGATTGTTTGCCACAAAGCACACATAGAACACAGATCCGCTGGGATTTCTTCGTGCTCTTTATGTCCTTTGTGGTGAAAAGATTGCCTCTTATTTTTTGAACAGGATTAACAGGATCCACAGGATTGAAGACGAAGAGGATCTCACGCAAAGCCGCCAAGGGAAGAGCGTAAA
>JAPXRV010000216.1:0-2775 GCA_033813415.1 Opitutales bacterium
GGGTAGTATTTTGTCTGTGGCCAGTCACTGGCTCAAACTTGGGAAACCTGCTATGGTCTATGGGCGGGCGGACAAGGTGGATGAGAATGGCCGATGTATTAAGCGAGGCCTTTCCCGTTGCTTCGACAAGAGGCTTCTCAGGGATTTATACTATATCACCCAGCCTTCCTGTTTCTATGCGCGCGATGCGCTGATTCGCGCGGGAGGGGTGAATGTGGGTCTTGATTACGCCATGGATTGGGATTTGGCGTTGAGGGTATCCGCGATAGGAAAAGTCGAATCGGTGGATGAGCTTTGGTCAAAACTCAGGGTGCACGCGGCGACAAAAACCTCAAAAGGCGGGATTCGCAGGGCCAGGGAGATTGCACGTGTCGGGTTCCGATATCGGGGATTTCGAAGCAGAAATTTCTGGATGTTTCATGTCTTGAACTTCTTTGAAAATTTGGGGGCGGGAAGGAGGTGGATAATCCCATTTCGTCTGCGTAGAGCTGCCTACTCGGGGCTAGTCAGGATGTGGAATCCCAATGGGTTTATGGTTCACCTCAAGGATTTCGAAAGAAGATGAAGTCTGTTTGTGCAGTAATCATAGATTCTTTCTGCAGCGTTTTCTTTCAGACGGTTTGTGTTTTGCCGGAATGTGGTCGACGGGCCTGGATCGAGACATTCGGGGGCGAAGGTTGAACGAATGCCTGTCCGGACGGAGGATAGTTTCCGGAATCGCAATCAGATGAGTCCGGCTTCGGAAAAACTGAAAAACCCGAGTCCTTTGGGGTCTTTTCGAATTTGTCCGATAATGACGTGATCGAGCAAATCAATATCGAGAATCCTCGACGCATCGCGAAGCTGGTGGGTAACGCGGATATCCGCAGAACTAGGTGCAGGGTCGCCTGAGGGATGATTGTGTGCGAAAATGACGGCGGAGGCGCCGAGCCTTATGGCCTCGCGATACGCTTCCCTCGGATGGATCAGGCTGGCGCTGGCGGTTCCGGATGTCAGTTCACTGATACGGATGAGGTGGTTCTTCCGGTTGAGCGCGATCATCCAGAATTTTTCGATCTCGAGCTCAGTGGCGATGGGTTGAAGGTAGCGCCACACCTTATCGGGTTTGTCAAAAATGCGCGGCTCTTCGACTTGGGCGAGGATGACCCGCTTAGCAAACTCCATGTGGGCCTTGAGCTGCAGTGCCTTGATCTTGCCGATTCCCTTTACGGCCATGAAGTCCTCCTTGGTCCAGTGGACCAGCCTTGCGAGCGATCCGGCCTGGGTGAGCAGCGTGTTGGATAATTCGAGCACATCCTGCTGTTGGCTGCCACTGCGAAGCAGCATCGCGATGAGCTCAACATCACTCAGGGCCTCAGCTCCCAGTCGATCCAGTCTCTCCTGTGGTCGGGAATCCGGGTCCATGTCGCGCAGTTTCAATCCGGAATGTGCGGCTGATTCCCTGACAGCTTCTCCGTGTGGAGTAAGGGGTAGGTGTTGGAAAGCCGAGCCCATGATAACCATTATGTTGGTGCGGGTTTAGCTGAATGCAATCTCATTTTGCGTCGTGAATGAGCATAAAAAAACCTGCATTGCTGCAGGCTTGAAAATGATGAATAGAGGATGCCCGATCTTTCGGGTTATTCCGCAGGCTTGGTTTTGCGCAGACCCGTTACCCGGTCCCCGTCTTTCCATTGCTCGCGTTTCCTGAGCAGTTCAACGCGCTCAAAGCGTTTGAGAACGTTGCGCTTCTTGCGGCCGGCTGAGCTTCCTACCTTAAAACTGTTGTGCTGGGACATGGCTTCTCGTTGGATTAAAAGGTCGGATAAAAAGGGATAAGGAGAACGATTTCAAGAGAAATTCTGGAAAAAACCGAATTTCTCGATGAAACCCTGTCTCAGGGGGTCCAGTAGGGATACTCGGCCGCTATGGCGATTGCATTCGCAGTATCTGATCCGATAAGGGTTGCGACGATGGTGAGTCCGAAGTCAATGGAGGTTCCTGCACCGCGGGAGGTAATGATTGTCCCATCGACGACGGAAGCCGCTCTCGGATCGATGCGTGGCAATGTATCTGCTGTGGAAGAATGGGCGGTATAGCGTTTGCCATCCAATAGACCCTGATCATGAAGCAGTAAGGGTGCGGCACAGATTGCGCATAGCCACTTACCTGCGTTTGCAAAGGATCGGATAAATGCCCCCACCCGAACATCCGTTCTGAGCGTCTTGACGCCGGGCCCTCCTGGGATGACGAGGGCGTCAAATTCATTCGGTGACAGCGTCGAAGTGAACATCTGATTGGCCTGAATCAAAACTCCGTTTCGCGAGGTTACCGTCATTTGGCTCCCGAGTGAATAGGTTGTCGCATTCAGGTTTGCGCGGCGAAGCAGATCGAGCGGTGCGATCGCTTCGAGTTCTTCCATGCCATCATGGAAGAGAAAACAGATGTTGTGTGTCATGGTGTGTGGATGCGGGTTATGAATCAGTCTCCGAGGGTGGTCCCCACTGAACGGGCGGCCTTGATCCAATCGTGGTCCAGCGGTACGCATTTGAGATGGCCGGCAACCTCATGGATGGGGACGGGTTTGGTCGCACGCCCGCGCACGCCAACCATCATTCCATACTGGCGGTCGGCAATGAGTGCCACGCAAGCGCTCCCGAGCTTAGTGGCGAGTAGTCGATCTGCGCAAGACGGGGTACCACCGCGTTGAACGTAGCCGAGAATTGTAACCCTGGCCTCGAGTCCTGTCAGGGTTTCGAGTTCGCCGGCCAGCCTCAAGGTATTGCCGTTATGTTC
>JAPXRV010000217.1:0-2749 GCA_033813415.1 Opitutales bacterium
ACCCAAGATTGTATGGGCAATACCGCCAGGGGGATGTTTTTCTCCGGGAAGTGGATGCTATTCCCGCTTCGGCGAAGCGGGTGTATGGCCAGCCAGTAGTGCTGGCTGAGGGCGAGGCCGCCGGCCATTTCCACCGGATCCTTGAGCGGGAAGGGGTTTATATGTCGGAATCGGAAGAGGGTGAAATTGCCCGGCGTTGGCTCTCTGTGGATCGTGCGTCAGTGGACCTGGTGCACCCCGAGCATGGAACCATTCGCATTCCTTTGGGGAATTACGAGGTGATACGGCAGCGCGAATACCAGCCCGAGGGCGCCCGGGAGGTTGTCGACTGATCCAACAAGGACCAAACCATGGAACACCACCACCAAACAGAGCGTGCCCCCAAAAACGAGCCGAGCATCATCCCGTACCCGGGGCAAACCGTAGGCGATGATGATCAGCTGCTGAAATTGTTCCGGATACTTCGGCTGAAGGTGAGAAACGTGGTGAGAGCGGACTCGCCATCTGACTGCGCGTTACAGATCCAAAATCACCAGAGCATGCGGGAGCACCTTTCGGCGAGACGCAAATTTATCCGATTCAAACGGGCTTTGGCCGCATTGGGGCGCGAAGGGATCGCATCGACTGGGCCGGGTGAAACCGCTGGTAAGGGGTGCCCGCCGTGGATGGTGTTTATGCGGGGTGAAGTGGAAATGGAAGTCAGTGGGATACTGATGGAGTTCAATCCGATCAATTTGCTCAGCTTGCTGCTCCCTTCAGACGACGCGATCGGGCAGGATCCGGATAGGGAATGGATTGCGGGCGCGCGGGCCTTGCGGGCACTTGCGGAGGATCTGGCCCGGAGGTATTTGTTTGTCGCGCAGGTTGGCCAGGACGTGATTGTTTGCCGGGTTCCAATCAAAGTGCATCTGGATGGAGCGGGGCGCATCCATCGGGAGGACGGGCCCGCAGTGGTATACCAAAACAACGAGTGTGCGCATTATTTGCACGGGGTGTTTTTGCCGGAGAATTGGTATTACGTACGGGAGACGACGTCAGCGATGGATATCCTGAGTCTCACCAATCTGGAGCTGCGGCGCACCTTGATTGAACGGATGGGCATGGATCGGTTCCTCGAAGAGACGAATGCAGAATTGCGCTCGAGTGATGACTACGGCAGTTTGTATACGATCCGGAGAAACATGCACCTGTCTGGCCTATGGAGTCAGGGGGATGAATTGGTTGTCCTCGTCCGGTTGCTCAACAGCACGCCCGAACCCGGAACCGATGATGTGTTTAGAGAGTATTTGGTGCAAGTGCCGCCGGAAATGCAGACCCCGCGCCAGGCGGTTGCCTGGAGCTTCAGGATGGAAGAATCGGAGTATGCCCCTTGCGCGGAAAGCTGAGCTGCGGTTTCCGGTCGGAGCGGATTCTCGCCATCGGGATGCTCTGAATCATGATTCAGGCTTGAGGAGGCTAGTGACATTGGGTTACAACTATGGGGTATGATCCGATTGCATCTGAAGAAGAGTCAGCCGGAAAATGATGGAGATGGGAATCCGCTTAGGACTGGCAGTCCGTGGACCTTGGCAAACTATGCGTTTATTGGAGTCCTGATCTTGCTGGTTTCGTTTTTTGTTCTGTTGGTTCGGTCTCGGCAGGAGTTCGGCTTCGAGGTTTGTAGTCCATCCGTATGTGGGGAGTTCCCAGATGATCCTAAGAGCACCCGGATTGAAATCTGTGAGGATGGGAGATTCGTAATTGAAGGAGAGTTTTTTGATCTCGATGGAGTTGTCCATAGGGTCAATGCGTTGGCCCATGAGTCACCCCGTGAGAATATACTGACGGTTTGGGTGTTTCCATCGGAGTCCTCGAAAATCGATGGTTTGGGTGTTTCCATCGGAGTCCTCGAAAATCGATAGCATGGCGGCAGTTGTAGATGCCCTGAATTCAAGGTTGGGCGAAAAAGTGATTGTGTATCTGTCCACTGGAAAAGGATCGGACTGATCAAGAAGACCAATAATCCTGTCTCAAAGGCAATCAAATAAAAACACAGAGCCTTTATTGACAAATGTTTTAGGTGAGGGTAGGTTTGGTGGAAAAGGGGATACATGAAAAGGAAGAGGATAATTGTTCAGAATCGGGATGGCGTCTATCATTTGATGAGCCGGTGCTGTTTGGGTGAGCACTTGCTGGAGGATGGGGAGAAGGAGATGTTGATTGGGATGATGCGGCGGCAGGCGGCGTTCTGCGGGGTGGACATTTTGGCGTATTCGGTGATGTCGAATCATTTCCACATCCTGGCGCGGGTTCGGCATGAGAAGCCGCAGACGGATGCGGAGTTGCTGAGCCGTTATCGCGCGTTCCATGAGGGTTGTCGGATTTCCCCCTATTCGATAACGCCGGATGGGCTGGAGAAGATGCTGGAGCGGAATGATGAGATCGCGCAGCATGCGCGGGAGGCTTTGCTGGCTCGGATGGGGGATGTGTCGGTGTTCATGCGCGAGCTCAAGCAGCGTTTCACGATTTGGTATAACCACCAGAATGGGAACCGTGGCACCTTGTGGATGGAGCGTTTCAAGAGCTTGGTGGTGGAGCCTTCGCTGCAGGCAATGGCAACCGTTGCGGCCTACATCGACCTCAATGCGGTGCGCGCTGAGCAGGTGGATGATCCGGCGGATTACCGGTTCTGCAGCTATGCCGCTGCAATGGGAGGAAAGGCATCAGCTATGGAGGGCTACCGCTTGATCTACGGTGGACGCAGCTTTGC
>JAPXRV010000218.1:0-2743 GCA_033813415.1 Opitutales bacterium
CCGCACGGTAGCTGTCGTAGTAGGCCAACGCACTGGAGAATGTGGGCATCGGGATCCCGACGCTCACCGCGAGACTGACCACTTCCCGCCAATTTCGCTGAGCCGAGGCCACCTCACTCATGAAATAGGGATCCAAAAGGAGATTGGGCAGCGTTGGATTCAGGTCATAAGCTTCTTTGATTTTTTGCAGGAAGCGTGCACGGATGATACATCCACCTCTCCAGATTTGTGCGATTTCTCCGAAGTTAAGGGTCCACCCGTATTCCTTCTGCGCCGCACGCATCAACTGGAAGCCCTGAGCATAAGAACAAATCTTCGAACAATACAGAGCATCATGGATCTTCTCGATAAGCTGATCCCAGTCTTTTCCAATACTCTTATGAGGACCCGGCAACATCTGATAGGCGGCTTCCCTCTCTTCCTTCAAGGCACTCATGCAACGCGCAAACACTGCCTCTGCGATCGTGGCAGCAGGAACTCCAATATCGAGTGCGCTGACGCTGGTCCACTTTCCCGTGCCTTTCTGGCCGGCGGCGTCGAGAATCACGTCCACCAAGGCCACGCCCGTCTGTGGATCCGTTTGGGCGAGCACTTCGGCGGTGATTTCGATCAGGTAGCTGTTGAGCACCCCCTTATTCCATTCCCTGAAAAGCTTCGATATATCAGAGGGCATCATTCCCGGATGGTGGCGAAGGATGTCGTATGCCTCGCAGATCATCTGCATGTCACCATATTCGATGCCGTTGTGGACCATCTTCACATAATGCCCTGCACCATTTTCACCGATATAGGCCGCACATGGAACGCCCCCCTGAATGGGTTGACCCGGCTTGCCACCTCTGAGTTCAACGCCTGTGTCCGCGTCGACCTTTGCGGCAATAGCCCTCCAGATCGGCTCAATATGCTTCCATGCCTCAACCTTCCCTCCCGCCATGAGACTGGGGCCAAAGCGTGCGCCCTCCTCTCCACCGGAGACCCCACTTCCGACAAAGAAGAGACCTTTTGCCGACAAATCGGCCTCGCGCCTAATGGTGTCGGTCCACTTGGCATTACCGCCATCCACAATGATGTCACCTTTATCGAGAAGCGGAACAAGGCTATCAATGACCGCATCGGTTCCAGCTCCCGCCTGAACCATGATGATGATCTTGCGCGGCCGGATCAGGCTCCCCACGAACTCCTCAAGGCCAGCGAACCCCTTCAGCGCATCGCCGAGGTAAGCATTTCGGGACACAAACTCTGTGGTCTTCGAAGCAGTACGGTTATAAACCGAGACCTTGAAGCCGTGATCGGCGATATTCAGCGCGAGATTTTGTCCCATCACCGCAAGGCCGATGAGTCCGATGTCTGATGGATTGTTAGCCATGAGTTTTGATTCTTATAAAAGTGTTTCGACGAAGATGAATTGATTTCATCGACAAATCAAATCCAGACTACGTGGTTTTCGACCTATTCGCAAGCTTTCTTGCAGGAGGTCTAATTACCATGCCAGCAAATTGCGCCGCCACACCACGCTTTTGTGCCCGAACCACCTAAGCCCCCGGGGGTCGCGACGTCCGGGCCATCCATCATTACACAGCCTCGGCCAATGCCACGGGGACTACTTGAAGTTTGGATGCAAAACAGGCAAGTCGGCCTGAAATCACACTTTTATCAGGGAGTCAGGACTGAGGAAGCGCGATTACATCCAGACTTCCATTCTTCGGAACCATCGAAAGCACAGTAGCCGATGAGATTGATTGCCCGGACTCAGCCGACATCAAACGGTATCCAAGCCCGGAGAAATACGTTTCAATCATCTCATACGAAACGTGATTCTCTTCCAGCAGATAGAGCGCGAGCTCAAATAAAACAACCGGACGGAATTTCCGGATCGTCTCCTTCGCACCGGAAAGCACGGCCCACTCATGTCCGTCGGTATCAATCTTAATCAAGTCAACCCGTTGGAGTTTCCTGTCGGCAACAAAGGTATCCAACCTCAAATGCTGAGAAACGCATTCCTTGTGAAGGCCCCCGTGAACCGGATGCACATCGCCCTCGATGGAATCGAGTCTCCAGCTGGAGGTAACGCGCACTCCGGCCTCCTCATAGTCCCGGTCGGAAACAAAAGTCTGAATCGCCTCCACACGCTGGCATAACTCCGGATTCAGCTCGAGATTCCGCTTTAGTTTTCCGAAGGCATAATGAGTCGGCTCAAAAGCGAATACTTTCCCATTCTTAACAATCTGGGCAAGTGGAAGCGTAATGGAACCAATATTTGCGCCGACATCCATCACCAGAGCATCATCCGGCAGATGAATCCTCCGCTGGTCAAATAAATGCCGCTGAAAGCGCCCAACCAGAAAAATCGACAAATCAATACCTTCGGCCAGATCCAAATCGAACCGGATCCCGTTTCTTTCAACTACCCGTTTCTGGCGAAACCCAAAAATCCGAAGCATACGGTATATGATCCTGGCGATCCGGAGTTTGTTACGAGTGCTGATCCTTAGCATGATTTCCGCACCTTGATAGTCCACCATTTGAATGTCAAACCGAAATAAGTTGCGGTATCGCCTTCGGGACGTCTCTTGTGGGAAAAATTGACTCGCACCCAACATCAGCATATGTCATCGGTAAACTGTCCTTTATCCTGCCAACCATCAACACCCTATTGCTGCGATGAAAGTGCTTGTTCAGATTCCACTGCTTCTTTTCGTATTCATCAGCTATGGCATGCTGACTCTGTTTTCGCCGGCTCTTA
>JAPXRV010000219.1:0-2647 GCA_033813415.1 Opitutales bacterium
CGCAGATTCGAATCGATGAAATAAAGATGTCGGGCGACGGCTTTGCTCTTGATGATTTCAACACCCGCTGTCGTTTCGCGCTCCGGTTCGGGGATATTCGAGACGACAACAACCAGGCTCTCGTTCGTGCCGACTCGGTGCGGGATGCCTTCAACTCACCGTTTCGTCCCTTCGTTCTGGCGTCGACCTCAATTGGTCAGGAAGGGTTGGACTTCCACACTTGGTGCCATGCGGTAGTCCACTGGAACCTGCCTTCCAATCCCGTTGATCTTGAACAGCGCGAAGGCCGGGTTCATCGCTACAAAGGCCATGCGGTCAGAAAGAATATCGCGGAACGATATGGTCTGACTGCTCTCTCCGAGGCGTTTGAGGAAGGTGATCCGTGGCAGACCCTTTTCCATATCGCGGCCCAGCGAAAGTCCAATGGGCACTCCGATCTCATCCCATATTGGATCTTCGAGGATGGTTCCGCCCGGGTGGAGCGCCGCATCCCTCTACTCCCGTACAGCAAGGAGGTTGGGAAGCTCAAACGACTGAAGCAAGGCTTGGCCCTTTATCGGATGGTTTTTGGTCAACCCCGCCAGGAGGACCTGCTGTTCAGCCTTAGCCAGAACGGTAACCATGAGTCAGCGGATTTAGCCGACTGGCTGATTTCGCTTCAACCCCCGGAAACTGTTTTGAAGGATGAATCGGCCGAGGAAAACACCCTGATCCTGCCTCCGGCAAAGTCCGCTCAGGGCATTAGCAATTGATACGAGGGAGCGCATGAGTTTTTCAAAGGAAATCGTCGAAGATGCATTAGTCGCCTGCGGGCGATCATGCTGCATTTGCCACAAATTCTGTGGGGTCCGAATTGAGACGCACCACCTCAAACCAAAGCACCTTGGCGGTGACGACAGCTTTGAAAACTGCATTCCCCTCTGTTTTGATTGCCATGCGGAAGTCGAACACTACAACAATAACCATCCGCGAGGACGCAAATTTTCGGAGGGAGAACTCAGGAAACATCGGGACAACTGGTACAGCATGGTCCGCGAGCTGAATACGCCGCTTCCGCGTCATGAGAATTCCGTCCACGTTATTCAGGCGGTGAATGGCAAAGGAAATATGGTAGCCGGTCGAGACCTGAATATTGTTACCGAGAGAGTGGTTAAGAAGACCGTCGTGCAGACAGATCCCGGCGGAAAGCACATTGAAAATGCTACAGCTCGAAAAATCCAAGAGCTTGTAAAGGAATACATCGACCTTCATACGGCGGCCGAAAAAGATCCCCAGCGTGCTGCTCAGCGCATTTGGAGTGGCATCAAAAAGGAGTTTAATGTCACCACGTACAAGGAGATACCTGCCGAGAAGTCCGATGAAGCCATTCAATGGTTGTATGCTCAAATTGCCATGGCTCGTCCGAAGATCAGGCGTAAGGCTCCGGAGCGGTGGAAGCAAAGTTTCTATAAGCCGATCTATGCCCGAGCTAATGAGCTTGGGATGTCAAAAGAAGAGCTCTATGCGATTGCGCAAACACGACTTGAATTGAAGAAACCGGTCGGGTCTCTAAAAGACCTGACCCAGAAGAACCTTGAAAAATTACACCATATTATGATTGGCGAGGTTAACAAATCGAAGCGCGGGGATTGATCAGTGGAAACGGCAGATACGCCTTTGGGGCCGAATAAATTGGGTCGGAAACACATCAAGAGCTTTGCCAGCGGCATCGCTCACATGTTTTCCTGTTCGGCCCAGCATTATGCTTGGCAGGCGTATCAGCACCGGTTGCCAACGGTGACAATTGACCTCCTGGATCTGCGAATAGAGCCCTCGGCATTCGACATTGAAAGGAACCGGATTCTTGCCGGGATGTGTCAGAGAACACTCATCCGAAACGCCGGGCAACTGGCACCACCTGGCGCTGTGGTTACGGCGGTTCTCTCTGTCCACTTCGGGATCGATGACTATTCGGAGGACGGCCGTTCTGCCTCGATTGGCAGGTCAGTTTTCACCGCAATCCTGACCGATGACCGAGGCAAGGAGTGGCGCGTGGACCATGCTGAGGAGCGGATGTTGATCCAAGCGTAGCCGAAAACGGTTCGATCAACTCATATAAATGGAAACCATGAAATAGGAGGCAACCATGCCAAAGAAACCAGGATCACATCATGTCGTGCCCAACGCTGACGGCGGCTGGGACGTCAAGAAAGACGGCGCGACCCGTAGCAGCGGCCACTTCGACAAGAAGCAGGATGCCGTCGATGCCGGGCGCAAGATCAGCCAGAACCAAGGCACCGAGTTCTACATCCACGGCAAGGACGGGAAGATCCAGAACAAGGACAGCCACGGGAACGATCCGTATCCGCCCAAAGGGTGATCCGGTGCATCTGCTTTCAGGGAGTTTTGGTTCTGTATGACACTGGCCTTCATCGCTGTAATTTTTGGCTTGGCGCTCCTCGTCTGGAGCGCCGACCGTTTTGTGGAAGGATCGGCCTCCACCGCTCGCCATTTCGGCATGCCGCCGCTGCTGATCGGTATGGTGATTGTCGGGTTCGGTACCTCCGCACCGGAAATGGTGGTTTCGGCCCTGGCCGCTTCGCAGGGTAACCCAGGCATCGCGCTGGGCAACGCCTACGGCTCGAACATCACCAACATCGCCCTGATC
>JAPXRV010000220.1:0-2643 GCA_033813415.1 Opitutales bacterium
CGCCGACAAGGTCAAGGAACTGTTCGAAAAGGACGCTGAACTCACCCGCCAATTCCATGAGGACTTGGAGAACGGGAAGTGGAACCACATGATGTCCCAGACTCACATTGGCTACACCTACTGGCAACATCCTCCGCTGAACCGCATGCCGGCAGTATCCTACGTCGAGCCTGTCGCAGGTGCCGAACTGGGGTTCTTCCTCGAGCACGGTGGTCAACCCCGGTGGGGCTGGCTTGATGTCGAAGCCGACTGGAGCTTCACGCATGATCTCCCGACTTTTGATCCGATCAACGATCAACTCTACTACGTGGAGGTCATCAACCGGGGCACTGAGCCCCTCAGCTATTCGATATCCGCAAAGGAAGACTGGATCCAATTCTCAAAGCAGGAGGGAGCCATTCAATATGACGAAAAAGTCCACGTGAGCATCGACTGGGAAAAAGCACCCAAGGGCGCAAGCAGTGGAGCAATTGTTCTCTCCGGTGCCGGAAGCGAATACACCATAAACGTGCCGATCCGCAATGAGAGACCTCCCGTCGCCGGATTCGTCGATAACAACGGGGTGGTCGTGATCGAAGCCGATCAGTTCGACCGGGTCCGGAATGCGGAGGACGCCGCATGGATCAAGGTACCCAACCTCGGACGCACCGGCTCGTCCATGACCATCTCCCCCTCCAACGCCAGCACACGGGCTCCAGGACCATCGACCCCTTGCATGGAATACACCTTCACGCTGCTGGATGGAGCGGACCTCCGCATCGACACTTATGTATCTCCCACCCTGAACTTCCGGCGGGGAGATGGACTCAAATTCGCAATCGCAATCGACGACGGCGAACCACAGATCATTAACATCAACGGGAACGAGGAGGTTCCGGACTGGAAATACGCCGACTGGTGGATGCAGTCCGTCGCCGACCACATTAAGATCAAGAGCTCGAGTCACGCTGCCATCGAACCCGGGATCCACACCCTGAAAGTATGGATGGTGGACTCCGGAATCGTGATCCAGCGGTTTGTGATCGATGCGGGCGGGCTCAAGCCAACCTACCTCGGGCCACCATCCAGTCGCCGTGTCACATCCCCCGCGGCAAACTGACCGCTATCAGCCCCAGGCTCCCACAAAGCCGAAGGCTGACCCGGATGCGGCACCCAGCCAGATCAGGCGCCACTCACACTCGACCACGATCTCCGTGGTGTGCACCCGGTAGGTCACCTTGTAACCGTTGTCGGATTCACTCAGGCTGACCAACTCCATCGCGATGATATCAGGCAGCGGAATGGATACATGGCCATCCTCCTTTGCTGAATAGCCACCAAAGAACTCAGCCAAAAACTGATCGGTTCTGCCCTCCAGGAGATCGTCATGCTGACCGACGAGGTAAGCGGTTGCCATGTGCGCCATCACCCGGGCTTCATTTCCTTCGATGGTGGCTTGCTCGAAACTCTGCAGAAAGCCGGCGACCGACGCATTTGAACCATACTTGTCCGCAGTTTGCACACTCAGGCTCACGCATCCGGATGCCAGAAGCACAAGGAACAACAAACAACCGGTAGCTCCACGAAGAAGAGGTTTTTCCATGTCGCAAGCATGTTGAACCTCCCCCGACCTCCCCGCAAACGAAAAGGCCGGGGTAGCCGAAAATACGCCGAATCCGATTCACAAACCACAGCATATCACCCGCCCATGGTAAGGCACTTTGGGATGAGGCTCCTCCGCCCCTGCAATCCTACAACACCCACGCAAAAGGCTGCGCTTTATTGACTAGAGTCCATGACCCGGAATGCGTCCGGCAGCACACTCAACTGAAGCGGCGCCGACAGAGTGGAACCCGACAGGTTGTGAACCAACACCCGCCATTCCCCAAGGGCAGAGACATCTCCCGGCAAGGGCAAGACCGATGCGTTGGATCCCGGAACCCATTCCCCATCGTGCATCCACCGGTATTCAAACGGTCCCGTGCCTTCCACTGCAACCTGGAGGTGAAACTCCGGAAGCTCTCCAGAAACGTTTTCAACCATGTTCATGCACTTGATGATCGGATTGCGTGCCCACCGGATTCCGTGTTTGAGATCATTCTCCGCCACCCGCAGCCATCCGGAGCGGCTCTGAGCCGTCCTGCCCCTCAAGTCACTCGCCACCGCCAAAAACGCGACCCGCTCCTCAGCGTCCAGATCAAACGCAGGCCGCCAAAACACCCTGTATGGCGCGTTATCATCTGTCCCGAGCCACTCGACCTGGTCCGGACGCGACTCCCGGATGAGACCAAAAGTCACCTCCGCGAATCCATCCGACCCATCCAACTCAACCGCCACCCCGGTCCGGCTAACAAAGGTCTGCCCATCGGATGTAATCTCCGAAAACTCCAGCGGTTGATCCGGATCCAGTCCGACCATGCGAACGCCCAATTCCTCCGAACGCACCGGCAACGCTTCCTGCGCCTTCCAGACCATAAACTGCATCGGCTCGACGGTCACACTCAAGCGGCCCTGATCATCGACCGCCAGCATCCCATCCGCCCCGTCATGGGGGAAACGGGAATCAAACAGAAGCGCAAACGAAGCCCCACCGCGCTGCGAAGTTTCAACCTTTGCAGCAAGAGACTCGGTCCGGGAGTTGTTCAATACCACCAGATACTCAAC
>JAPXRV010000221.1:0-2617 GCA_033813415.1 Opitutales bacterium
GAGTGGGCCTCCATCCCGATTCCCAAAACGTAGTCCGGATTCTCCGCGTATTCGGAAGCATTGGCCTCCCGCAAAATCTCACGACCCTCAATCGCCCAGTGCTCCTGCGTATTGGCCAATGGGTAAGTATCCCCGGTCAGCTTCAATGTCGCACCGTGCCGGACGTGCTGTTCATTCGAACTCACAAAAGGAAAAACATCGAACCCGACACCGGTACCCACCCGCCCGCACACGCGTCGGCCGAAGCCCATGGAAAGCACCACAGTGTAGGTAGCCAACCCCGGCTGGACATGTACCGGACCGGTCACACTTGTGTCGCCGATGCGCAACTCAGCCACCCACGCCTGTTCCTTGCCCGCCGAGAAAAGCCCCTTTGCGCGCTGGGTCTGGTTCAGACGATTCAGAAGACCCGGCCTCGGGAAGAACGCCGCCTCCCCTTTCGCTTCGAGTTCCTTGGCCAGCCCGGGGCTGATCAGGATCGCATTGTCCCATGTCAGCTTGGTGAGAGGATCCGGGCACTCCATCATCCAACCATTGTTGGCGTAGCGACCATCATAGGTATGGCTGCTCGGAACAATCCTCACCTCAAGGGTTTCAAGACCCAAAGACGGGCGACGCGCCACCTTCGCCAAACCCTCCCGGATAAACTCATCCTGTTCAGGAGCGGTCGTCCATTCCGCCTTCTTCAGCGAGCTACTGAGGGAAACCCCTTCGGCGAGAAAACGGGCAAAACCATGATCATCCCGCAACGATGCATCCATGAGCTCAGCGGTCTCCCTCACGATCTTGTAGGGATCCGACACCACCCGGCCCGATAGCCGCGCGATAAACTCCAGATCGGACACCGTCTCGAACAACGGTTCGATAAGCGGCTGCACCGGCACATAGCATCCGTCGTAGGTTAACCCGTCATCCCACGCCTCGAGGTAGTGGGATCGGGCAATCAGCCAGCGGGCACCCTCTGCCGACTCATCCTCATGGGTGCTCAGACGTATGACCTCCGGCACCAGTTTCTGCGCCATGAACCAGTCCAAATCCGCTGGCGCATCGTAGGCGGGATTCCCACCCAGCAAAATCAAGGTCTGCACCGATCCCTTGCGAATCGCCCCAGTCACCTCTCCGATCGAAGCAACTTCCGGATCGTCCGGCAGCTCAAGGTAGTGCAACGTTTTTCCCTGCGCGCCCAAGGCCTGATTGATATGCGCAACCATCAAATGAACCACCGCAGGAAGGTGGGCCCCACAAACCACGAGCGAAGTGCCCCTGTGCTCCAGCAAATCATCCGCACACTCTTCAATCCAGGAGCGCTGGGCATCCAAACCCTTTGATGCGGCACCTAGCGCGTCTATCCACGCCAGATCCGGCATGGCACGCGGCAGAATGCGGGCAGCAAGCGCCGCCACAAATCCGCCGATTTCGGTGCTGCTCATCCGCAGCCGGTGATCCGCCATTGCCCCCGTAAGGCTCAGCTGGGATTCGACCGCATAGAGGCGGTTCATGCCCTTTGCCGAATCAGCCCCCTTAACCTTCCGGCCCTCTGCAAAAGCCCGCGCATGGACCACAGCATTGGGCTCACTGAAGAGAAAATCCGAATCGAGTGCCAGGATCCGCTTTGCCTTATCGAAAGCCGGAGCCACCCGCAAGGGCTTGATCTTAAGTCTGCGGCACGCGTCCGCCAACCCTTCCAAAGCCACCGGTTCATACTCTGCCCAGATCAATTCCGGAGCGAGTGCCCTAAGCTCTGCGACCAAGCGTCGACGGCTCGGTGACGCACTTTTCTCCGCAAGAACCGCAATCCCCTTGCCCTTGCCCGAACGCAACCGTCCGGAAGTGCGATCCAGCAAATCATACACATCCGCTACCCCGAGGCGACGTTTTCCTGAACGGCTCTGCGCCAATCGGTCCGGATCATAAAGATCCAGCACACTCGCCTGCGCATGGGCATCGGTGGCACCCCCGGCCGGAGCATAACTCGGGTTTCCCTCCAGCTTCGTCGGCCGTCCCTGATGCGACTCCGCGATAAGCGGAAGGTTTCCCCATGGCAAGGGCATGGAAGTGGAATAGTAGTTCGGCACCCCGGGAATGATGTTCTCCGGCTGCTTGGCATAGGGAAGCACATGCTGGCGGGGACGGCGACAACCGGCCATGCCCAAACCCGCGAGACTGAAAGATGCCGCCATCACTTTCATGAACTGGCGACGGTTCACCCCGTTCAACTCGGATGCGCCTTGCGGAAACTCACGGTGCAGCCAATCCTGGAACTCCCCGGTTGAAGCTAATTCATCCAGACTGCGCCAATACGCGGGTCCTCTGGCTGGAATGGGTTCTTCGGTTGACATATCAACAAGGGTTATCGGTGGCATCCGGAACAACTCTCAGGCGGGAGCACTTTCCAGTCGTGAACAAAAGTGGAAGCCTGTTCGGTCCATTGGCCGGCATCTGCCGGAGGCGTCCATTTGAGGTTGGTAACCTGATCCACCGGGCGAATAAACGCCTCCGGATTGCGGTGACACTCAAGACAAAAGGCCATCGAAAGAGACTCGGAATGGAAAACCTCCTCCATATCATCCACCTGCCCGTGACAATGGACGCAACTCACACCCCGGTTGATATGCAC
>JAPXRV010000222.1:0-2562 GCA_033813415.1 Opitutales bacterium
CCATTGAATACCGGATTCAAGGAACGCTCGACGACGGAGCTCCGTTCGCCAACCCCGATCAGCCCGATCAATGGCTGAAGGGATCCATCCATGGTTTTCTTCTCGACTTCCATCCGATTCAGCGATCACAACCCGTCGAGTGACACAGAACGGATTGAACATAATGACCCGATCACGGGGCGAGATGAGATCGTCAAAGTGTCGCGTCTTCCTCCATGCGGGTAAGGCACTTGTCAAGCAGGTCATCCCACTTTTTCTGATCCGGATCTTCAGCAAAAAGGATATCCTGCTTCACATGAGGTGAGTTCAATCTCCTCTCTTTGAACTTTCGGTAGTTCTTGCTTGACTGAAGGTTCTTGATCAGAAGCAAAAGCGCCGAGTTCTCAGCATCTGGATCCTTGTTCATAGTGTACCATCCATTATCGGCAGTTTTTCGTCTTGTTTAGCAAAGGATTCCGATAAACAGGTTTTTCAGAAGCTAAGCTCTTTTCTGATAGTGAGATAGATGACTAACATCCGAACCGCCTCATTATCAGGTTTTTACATTTACAAACATGACACCAGTACCATTTCGAAAAAACATCCCTGTAATGTGATTGTTTTTCTCAAGTCCAGATAAGCATGATTAATCGAAATCGAGGAGACATTAGAGATTCTTCTTGTGTTCGGACTTCACCGCACGCTAAAACTTCAATCAACATAACGACCGGAAGTCGCATCGTGCGACCGGCCAGCAATAGCCATGAAAGAACCTTCCATGCATATGGTGGTCGGATGTTCATCTTGCTCTCATGATGGATGCCCGCTATCGAATCCCGAATCGGACGGATGCCCGCAAGGCAACACAGTCCTCACCGGATGGCGTTTCTCTCTGGCATGCGCCTTGATCTTTCTGCTTCCCATTCTTCTGGCGATATCCGGGTCAATTGCAATGTCCGGAAAATCCGGAATGGAGCTGATTGGGGGTGTGTCCGGATTCTTTATCGGATTCATCCTCACGTGTTGGCTGACCCGCATTTGTGCCATCAGCGCCTGACAAACCACTGCTGCCATGAGCATTGCCATTTTCAAGGATATCCGGAAGCTGAGTTTCCGGAAAGGCATCCATCCATCTGACCGGGAGGAACTATCCCGCGATCAGGCTATCGAAGTTCTACCGACACCGGAAGTGGTGCGCATTCCCCTGCTTCAACATCTGGGTGCTCCATCCAAGATTTGTATCGAAGCCCGGGCTGAAGTCCGCATGGGACAGCGCATTGCCGAAGCATCGCCGGGATTGTCCGCCAACATTCACGCATCGGTCGATGGAAAAACGGCCCGCGAGGGGTTGGTCACTCTCCCGAATGGGAGGCGAGTCGCCACACTTCCGATCAAAAGTAACCCCGAACAAGGACTGCAAGGAGACGCGCTCAAGGAAGTCTATTTGGGCGGCGACTGGTCGTTCGACCCGGAAAGTCTGGATCCTGCGGACATTTCGAGATCCACCCTCGAGGCAGGGATTGTGGGGATGGGTGGAGCTGCATTTCCGACACACATCAAGCTCGCAAAGAACGAGAAAAAGCCGATTTCGGACATCCTCGTCAACGGTTGCGAATGCGAACCATACCTGACCGCTGACCACCGGTTGATGATCGAATCACCCCAATCCGTCATTGCGGGATCGTTGATGGTGCAACGGGCAACCGGAGCAAAGCGCGTATCGATTTGCATCGAAGACAACAAACCGAAGGCAATTCTGGCCATCCGTGAGGCGATCGGAGACCGGGAAATCGACATCAAGGTGATGAAGTCGAAATACCCGCAAGGCAGCGAGAAGGCACTCACTGTTGCCGCTCTGGGTCGCGCGGTTCCGACGGGTGGGCTTCCACTGGATGTCGGAGTCGTCGTGGTGAATGTTGGAACTGCGGCATCCATCGCGCGAATGGTGCTGCGCGGCATGCCACTCACCCACCGGATCGTGACCGTAACCGGTGAAGGAGTTGTCCAGCCCAAAAACCTGCTCGTTCCAATAGGAACGGACTTCAAGACGCTTGTGGATGCATGCGGTGGACTGCGTGAAGATGTCGACATCGCCCGCATCGTGGCAGGGGGGCCGATGATGGGATTCGCAATAACCGACCTTGAAACGCCAGTCACTAAAGGGACAAGCGGGATCACGGTGTTGACCTCGGAATCCATCCGGCAGGAGTATGCCTCCGCCTGTGTGAGATGTGGCATGTGCGTGGATGTATGCCCTCTGGATTTGGTGCCAACCAAATTGGCATTGGCTGCGCGTTATCAGGATGTGAACCTGCTGAACCGCTATCACATTGATGCCTGCATGGAATGTGGGTGTTGCGCCTACCAATGCCCGGCTGGAATTCCATTGGTTCAGCTCATCCGCAGCGGCAAGATACTGAAACGTAACCGCAAGTAGATGGCACGATAGGCAATTCATAGACGGCACAACCCATCCGAAGACTCCGGCAGTAATTCACCCGACATAGAAACATGGCACTCTCAGTTGCATCGTCTCCCCACTTTTCACGCAAAGCGAATGGAACCCGATCCATGATGCTGGAC
>JAPXRV010000223.1:0-2530 GCA_033813415.1 Opitutales bacterium
AACAGGAATATCAACGTAACCACGGCTGCCTGTACGCCGAAGCTCAGGCTGCATGATTGAAACCGCTACAGGTGTCGTTCCAAAAGAGCCGCACCCATCGTCGTTGTAGGGTTATAGTCTCCATAACCACCCGAAGGTCCAAGAGTGACCTCAAAACTCACCAGATCCCGCTCCAATTCACACCCTTACGCTTTAACCGGGGTTTCCGGCCAGTAGGCAAATTTGATGTAAAAATATGTAATCAAATCCATATTTCATGCGGGTTTACGGTTCGAGTCCTGGCGCAAAACTCAAAAACCAGTAGGCACACGTCACTGTCGTTTATTCTTGACTAAAAAACGTAGTACATGCTAAAAGAGTAGGCATGTATCTACGAACAACGAAACGCAAAAACAAGGACGGGTCGGTGGTCGAGTACCTCCAACTCGCCCACAATGTCCGCCATCCCCAGACCGGGAGCCCCGTCGCCGAGATCGTCCACAACTTCGGACGAGCCGACGAACTCAATCGCGATGACCTGGTCAGACTCTGCAGGTCCATCGCGCGGGTGTGTGGGCTGGAGGTCCTTGACCCGCTTGCAGCGCCAGGCGGCTCATCCGCGCGGCAAGAAGCGACGGGGCTGCCTGAAGACCTGAAGCTGATACGGACCCTGGATCTGGGCGTTCCGTTCGTAACCGAGATTTTGTGGGAACGCCTTGGAATCGGACCCGCCTTGCGCAAAGTGATGACTGAGTCACGCTGCGACCTCGAATACGAGAAGGCCCTGCTTGCGATCACGGCCAACCGCCTGTGCGAGCCCGAATCCAAGCTTGGGGTTTGGGATCGTTGGCTCTCGAAGGTCTTTCTGCCTTCCTGCGCCGGTCTTAAGCTCAACCAGATGTATGAGGCGATGGATGTCCTGTACCGACACATCGCCAAGGTCGAGGACTCGGTCTTCTTCCACACGGCGAATCTGTTCAACCTGGTTGTGGACCTCATCTTCTACGACACCACAACGGCCGGCTTCTCCATCGACGAGCCGGACGAGGATACGGAAGAAGGTCCGGGCCTTCGCAAATACGGGCACTCCAAAGACGGAACATGGAGCCCCCAAGTCGTGGTGGCTCTGGCCGTAACACGGGAAGGCTTGCCCGTGAGAAGCTGGGTCTTCCCGGGCAACACCTCGGATGTGGAGACCATCAAGAAAGTGCGGGAAGATCTCCGGGGGTGGAAGCTTGGCAGAGCGCTCTTCGTTGCCGACTCGGGAGCGAATTCCGCGGCAAACCGGGAGGAACTCGCCAAGGCCTGCGGGAAGTATCTTCTCGCCACCCGGATGAGCAGTGTCTCCGAGATCAAAGAGGATGTCCTCACCCGGCCCGGCCGCTACAGGGTCATCACCGAGAACCTGCACGCCAAGGAAGTGGTTGTTGGAGACGGTGAGCGCCGATGCCGTTACATCCTCTGCTACAATCCCCGAGAGGCGGAAAGGCAGCGAAAGCATCGGGAGCAAGTTGTCAAAGAACTCGAAGAGGAACTCAAGAGCCACCCGGACCACAAGGCCACGGCGCGATGGGCTATCGAACTCATGGCCTCGGGCCGCTACAAGCGCTATCTCGCCATCGACAAAACAGAGCGTGTTCGTGTGGACCGAGCGGCCATCCGGGAGATCGCGAAGTACGATGGCAAATGGGTGCTCCAGACCAACGACGATACCATCTCCCTTGAAGATGCGGCGGCAGGCTATAAGGGGCTTCTCGTGATCGAGCGCTGCTTCCGGACTCTCAAGCGAACCCGAATCCAAATGGAACCGATGTACCACTGGCTGCCCCGCCGCATCGAGGCTCACATCAAACTGTGCGTCTTCGCTCTGCTGATCGAACGGGTTGCCGAACTCAAGTGCAAGGAGCCCTGGCCCCAGATCAAGCAAGCGCTCGCTACGCTTCAGGCGACAGAATTCCACACCCCGAAATTTCGATTCTTTCAGCGCAACGAGCCCTCGGCAGAACTTCTAAGGAAACTCAAATCCCTTGAGATTCCAATGCCTAAGACCGTCCTGAATCTTCAATCAACCACATCAAACGCGTAGGCACACGCTGCTTTTGGCGCCCGGCGCTAACCCACTGGTATTGTGCCCATTTTCCATATGCCTCTGCCTACTGGCCGGAAACCCAGGTCAAGGCCAGACCCCTTTTCTCCACAAAAAGAATTGCTCACCGGCAAGGGAAAGGCTATCGTAAACTAGTCTGACCAGTTAGGAGCATCACATGAGAACATGGCAATTACAGGAAGCAAAGGCCCGATTGAGTGAGGTAATCAAACAAGCCTCACAGGAGGGCCCCCAAACCATTACGATGCGGGGGGAGCCAACCGCCGTGGTTATTTCAATAAATGAGTACGAACGGCTCAGACGCCCAAAGGGGAATTTCGTTGAGTTTATTGTGGAAATCTCCTCTTTTTGGCGTGGATCTTGACCTGAAGCGAGAACAGTCGCTCACCCGGGAATCCGACGTCTCATGAGCTATTTGCTCGATACCAATGTTGTTTCGGAGAC